>JAQWIK010000001.1 GCA_029248915.1 Paracoccaceae bacterium
GTGTTTTATAGGTTGGGTGGAGCAACGATTGAATTACCTAATTTAAGAGAATGTGTCGACGATATATTGGTGTTATCAGAACACTTCCTTAAACTTCTTGAAAAAGAGGGAGGCCCAGAAAGAAAATTAGGAATTAAGGCCCAAGAATTATTTCTTGCTTATAGTTGGCCAGGTAACGTCAGACAGCTTCAAAATGTAGTAAAGCGTCTTGGATTAACTTCTAGAGAATTTGAGATTTCCCAAACCGAAGTTGAACAGTCCTTAGAAAACCAGCCCGAAATGGACGGATCATTTGGAAAATTGGGAACAGAAAAAATGTCTAGTGACATAGAAAAGCATTTGCGCAGATATTTTGATTTACATGGCAATATTTTACCTCCTGTTGGATTATACAATCGTATTTTGAAGGAACTAGAAATTCCATTGATTTCGTTATCGCTAGAGGCGACAGGCGGTAACCAAGCAAGATGCGCTGATTTGCTAGGAATAAATCGCAATACTTTAAGAAAAAAAATCAACGACCTTGATATAAAAGTCCATCGACGCCGGAAGTTGATGTAAAAAAGCAACATGTCTCTTGACAATAACTTTTAATGCTGTTGAGTAGTGATGTAAATTTACAACATCTTTTTGTCCCTAGGTTTTGTTGAGGATTTTTTGGCAACATTTAGTAAAAATAAATCGTTATCTAAATGGCTCTCAAACTATTCAAATTTGAAACCATTTAAATCTGCTATCAATATTTCTCTTATATTACTTGGGCCTTTATTAGCTGTTGCTACTTATCTGTTCTTGGGTCCCTTTAATGTGGCAGGACAGTCAGTTTGGCTTCGTTTCTTTCTATTGTTAGATCTGGTTTATGTGCTTCTAATAGTTGGCATTGTTTTGGTCAGAATTCTATACGTACTTTCTCAACGTAGATCTAGGCTGGCTGGTTCGAAACTTCACTTTCGGTTGGCTGGTGTTTTTACAACAATGTCATTGTTACCAACAATCACTGTTGCCGTATTTGCCACCGTTTCGATCAACTTAGGGTTAGAGGCTTGGTTCTCTGAGCGAGTTCAGAGTGTGGTGGGAACGTCATTGTCGGCCGCTCGGTCATATGCTGATGAGCAGAAGGCTGCTTTGATTGAAGATCTTCAATCAATTGCAAAGGATTTACAAAATTTTCAAAAAGATAAAATTTTCATTGAGGACGATGAATTAAGAAATGAGCTTGCAGCTCGTCAGTTGAAACTACAGCGTGGTTTAAAAGAAGCTTTCATTTTGAATGGGTTAGGAAATATCGAACTTCGGGGGGAGCGATCATATCTTTTTGATTTTGAAAAACCAAATGAACTTCAAATTAAGGCAGCTATAGACGATGTAGTTTTAATAACCGATTTTAATAACAATGAGCTAAGAGCGCTGATTTATTTAATAGGGTTTGGTGATAGATATTTGTACGTAACGAGAGAAGTCGACGGGACACTTTTTAATCTACTAGATGAAACACAAAAAACGGCAGTTTTATATCAGCAGATGGAAAATGACCGTACCGCTTATCTTTTGAATTTTGCTGTTCTTTACTTTGCACTAGCTTTGTTATTAATTGTTTCTTCAGTGTTATTTGCACTGTGGTTTGCCGAACGGTTATCCCAGCCAATAGGTAGATTAGCCGCAGCAGCAAAGCGAGTTGGGGCAGGGGAGTTGACCACCCAAGTCATTGAAGATGAAGGCGATGATGAAATCGCACAACTCGGACGTTATTTCAACCAAATGACAAAACAACTTAAGTATCAAAGAGATACATTAGTTGATAATACTGAACAAATTGAAGAGAGAAGACGGCTCTTTGATAGTGTGCTTACTTCCGTTACTTCCGGTGTCATTGTTCTTGATCCAGATGGAGAGATAAATTTTACCAATAACTCAGCGAACGTTTTACTAAATTATAATAAAAAAACAAAAACACAAAATCGACTTTCAGATATTTTCCCAGAATTAAATTCTCTTTTTTTAAAGTTAAAGAAATCAAGATCTGAAAATTTGCAATCTGAAATTAAACTTGTTCGATCAGGTAGGGTTGAAAACTTTTTAGTTCGAATGGCTCCTATGAATGAAGATGAAAATTTAAAAGGTTATGTTATAGCTTTTGACGATGTAACTTCTCTTGTTTCAGCCCAGAGGTCTGCCGCTTGGGGGGACGTTGCAAGACGGATTGCTCACGAAATAAAAAATCCACTTACCCCAATTCAACTATCTGCAGAAAGAATAAGCAAAAAATTTAGCCCTCTTCTTGGAGATAATTCAGATGGACTTAGGGATATGATCGATGTGATAACACGTCAAACTGATGATATAAGGCGTATTGTGGATGAGTTTTCAAAGTTTGCACGAATGCCGGAATTACGAAGAAAGAATGAGGATCTTAATGCATTAGTAGCAGCCACTGTCTCTCTGCAGCAAGCTGGTCAACCAAATGTTTTTATTAGCTTGTCTAAACCTAAGTATCCAATCATTACCTCAATTGATGCAACTTTAATCAATCAAGCATTAACAAATATTTTAAAAAATGCAGGGGAATCTATTGAAACAAGAATGCGGACATCTTCAACCTCAAATGAAGATGGTATAATTGAAGTTTCGTTGGAAAATAGCTCTGATAGGATTGTGGTCAAAATTTCAGATAATGGAGTTGGTTTGCCGCAAGACAGGTTGCGATTGTTTGAACCATATGTAACCACCCGCGAAAAGGGTACAGGTCTTGGATTAGCAATAGTTAAAAAAATCATTGAGGAGCATGGGGGAACTTTAAAATTGAACGATTCTGATCCATTCGAAAAAAGTGGGATAATAGGAGCTTCAGTAACTATTGAGCTTCCAAAGTCAAAAAATTTATAATTATCGATAGAGGTGAGCACCAGATGAGTGATATTTTGATTGTTGATGATGAGAAAGATATTCGCGAATTAATATCAGAAATTTTAATTGATGAAGGATATTCAACGCGCTTGTCTAGTAATTCCGCTGAATGTTTAAACCAAGTTTCTAATGATCCACCTAGTTTGTTGATTTTGGATATTTGGTTAAAAGATAGTAATATGGATGGCATTGATATTTTGAAGAAAGTGAAAGTTGAATATCCACAGGTCCCAGTTGTTATTATCTCTGGGCATGGCAATATTGAAATAGCCGTCTCAGCAATAAAACAGGGTGCCTATGATTTCATTGAAAAACCTTTTAACATTGAACAACTTTTAGTCGTGGTTAGGCGAGCGATGGAAACATCGTCTCTTCGCCGAGAGAATAAGGAGCTCAAAAAGAAAGACACTGTTCAATATGAATTAAAAGGACAAAGTTCTGTATTTCGAAATTTTATGGTAAATTTAGATAAAGTTTCTAAAGCTAAAAGCAGGGTTTTTATAACTGGGCCATCAGGTTCCGGCAAAGACACTTCAGCCAGGTATATTCATGAAAACTCAAAACAATCATCTGGAAATTTCATAACGATAAACTGCTCAGTTTTTAAAGGCGTTGAACTCGATAGGATATTGTTCGGTTTTGAAAATAAAGAAGGTGTTCAAGAGGTTGGAGCATTAGAGAATGCAAATCAGGGCACAATTTACCTTGATGAAGTATCTAAAATGTCCTTGGATTTGCAAGGTAAAATTTTAAAATTTTTAGTTGAAAACACTATAAGTCGGCTTGGAAGTAGTGAAAAAGTAGATATCGAGTGTAGGGTGATTAGTTCATCAAACTCAGATTTAATAGAACAAATAAAAAATAAACAATTCAGAGAAGATTTGTTTCATAGATTGAATGTGTACCGATTAAAGTTCCAAGTCTTAGTGAAAGAATTGATGATATCCCTGTCTTAGCTAAATATTTTGTAAATGAGTTTTCATCTGCAAACGGTTTGCCATCCAGAGAGTTTACAGATGAGGCTTTGTCTTTCTTACAAGGAATGAATTGGCCAGGAAACATTAGACAATTCAAAAATGTAATTGAACGAGTTTTAATTTTAGGTGATCCATCAGATAAAGTTAGTAGCGACGAACTAATATTTACGCGGCCAAAAGTACAAGATAGTGATGAGAAGGTTAATTTAATTTCTTCTGAATTAGCTGGAATGTCATTAAGAGAAGCTCGTGAAATATTTGAGCGTGATTACCTTTTGTTACAAATAAACCGTTTCGGTGGTAATATTTCAAAAACCTCTACATTTGTTGAAATGGAGAGAAGCGCATTACACAGAAAACTTAAATCTCTAGGTATTAATTCGGGTCAAAAAAATTAGTCAACTCATATCAAAATCATAGTAGTTTCTTAGTTAGATTAAATGGTTTATGATCTTGTTGTCAGTGAGGTAAGTCTGAATGAAAGTTATCATTTGTGGAGCAGGTCAGGTTGGCTGGCAGATAGCGCGTCATCTTGCTAGTGAAAAAAATGATGTGACAATTATAGATAGTGACCAAGATTTGGTAAGTAGGGCTACTGATACTTTAGATGTCAGAGGTGTGAGCGGCTTTGCTTCATATCCAAATGTTCTTAATAGCGCAGGTGCGGAAGACGCTGATATGATTATTGCTGCTACTTACTCGGATGAAGTTAATATGGTAACTTGCCAAGTCGCACATTCAATTTTTGATATCCCCAGAAAGATTGCTAGATTACGAAGCCAATCTTATCTTGATGCTATTTATGCAGATTTATATAGGAGAGATCATCTGCCTATAGATGTTGTGATAAGCCCTGAACTAGAGGTAGCGGAAGCTGCTTTAAAAAGATTATCTTCTCCAAATGCATTTGAATCTGAAACCTTCTTGAACAATCAAGCTCAGCTTCTGGGGCTCCATATTGAAGAAAATTGTCCAGTTATTAACACTCCGTTAAGACAGCTCACTGATTTATTCTCAACCTTAAGGGTGATAGTTGTAGGTGTAAGAAGGCATGGTGTTCTTTTTGCTCCTAATGCTGGAGATCAACTTTTTTGCTCAGATGAGGTTTATCTGATGTGTCATTCAAATGACACAAGTAGGACTTTGGATGTTTTTGGAAAGTCACAAGGCGAGCAAAATAGGATTATACTGATTGGTGGCGGTAATGTAGGTTTGAGAATTGCTAAATCGCTTGAAATGAGTGAAAATCGTGTTCGGGCAAAAATAATTGAAAATAATAGATCAAGAGCTGAATTGGCGGCCAGTTCTCTCGAAAGAACGATTGTTTTACATGGAGATGGACTTGACTCAGGTTTGTTAGAAGAGGCCAATGTTTCTAAAACAGACACTATTTTGGCTGTTACCGATGATGATAAAACAAATATGCTTGCGGCTGTTCGAGCAAAATCTAGAGGCTGTAAAAAGGCAATCGCTTTGATAAATGATCCCACAATGTCCCCTTTGATGGAGCCTCTTGGGATAGATGCGTACATTAATCCAAGATCTACAACGGTAAGTTCTATATTGCGTCATATTCGACATGGAAAAGTTAAAAATGTATACTCCATTGGAGATGCTGAAGCAGAGGTAATAGAGGCGCAAGTTATGTCAACTTCTCCAATAGCCGGTTCACGAATTGCTGATATAGACTTTCCGGAGGGTGTTATCGTCGGTGGCATTTTGAAAAATGGAGATATGATTAAACCTAATAGTCAGTCAAAAATTGAAGAGGGAGATATTATTGCCTTGTTCGTTCTTTCAAAAGATATTCCACAGGTCGAAAGACTTCTTCAAGTGACGATAGATTATTTTTAATCGAGTAAAGTTGTAATAGTATTATGTTGTCGCACTTGAAACTTAGTAGAATCTTTACGGGTTTGCCTCTTTTATTTCAGATATTTGGTTTAGCCTGCATCTTAATGATTGTTATTGCTGCGTATGCTTTAGTCACTGATGTGTTCAGGGAAGCGCGAATTTTCTTTTACGTTGGTTTGACTGGAATTCTTATTTTGTTATTGGTAATTTTGGGTACCTCTAACAGAAAATTGAAAGAAACTGGTGTTTCACAACTATTTTCACTCATTTTATCCTTTTTGGTTTTACCTTTATTTCTGGCATTTCCAACTTGGATCATATTGCCAAATTTAAATTGGTTGGACGCTTTCCTTGATATGGTTGGCGCTTTTACCACCACGGGTTTGCCAGTATTTGAAAAAGAGCTTTTTTCACAGCCTATTCATCTTTGGAGAGCATTAGTTGCCTGGTTTGGCGGTGGATTAATTTGGATTGCTGCATTTGTGATTTTAATACCTGTTAACCTTGGAGGTTTTGAGGTGTTTTCAAATAAAAAAAATTCGCCAAATTCAACCAGAAAACTTACACTTGATGAGCGATCTACGACTTTGGTAAAAGTTAGTCAAAAGCTAGTACCAGTATATTTAGGCTTGACCATTACTCTTTGGGGTTGCCTTACCAGCCTTGGAACAGATAGTTACACAAGTCTTATAAGAGCCCTATCTGTAGTTTCTACATCTGGTATTTCTGGTCCTGAAAAATTTGAATTAGATGGGGCAGGTTTTTTTGGTGAGTTAGCAATTGTGATATTTTTATTTATTGCGTTGTCTAATAATATACTCACATCTTTTTTTAAACAAATTAGATTGAAAAACATTTTATATGATAGAGAGTTACGATTAGGCTTATCTTTAGTCATAGCTGTTACTTTGTTATTTTCATTCAAGCAATTGACCCTTAGTAATTTCCACACTGGAATTGGCGATTCATTTGGCAGCGTGATTGAATTAATTTGGGGAAATTTTTTCACTATATTTTCTTTCATTACAACAAACGGTTATGTTAGTGGATTTTGGCGTTTTTCTTCATCTTCAATAGATTTGTCATATACCATTATTATCTTAATGGGATTATGTTTGTTTGGCGGTGGAGTGGCCACAACCGCTGGCGGAATAAAATTACTTAGGATATCAATTTTGTTCAATGCTTTCTCAAATGAAACTGGAAAATTACTTCACCCATCCTCAGTAACATTAAAAAATAGCCCTATTAAAAACTTAGAAATATCAGTTTTCATGGCATGGATCTTTTTTATGTTGTTCATGGTAAGTATAGCAATATTGACTATCTTTCTTGCGGTTTTTGAAATGCCATTTGAGGAAGCTCTTTTGCTAGCAGTGGCTTGTTTATCTACTACCGGGCCAATTATAGAGATAGTTGGGCTCGAGAAATTTTTGATAACTGAATTATCAGTTTTTTCAAAAATGGCTCTAATTGTGGGAATGGTTCTTGGACGATTGGAAATTTTGGTTGCGCTGTCTTTGATAACATTTGGGTTTAATAGGGCTTAAATGCATTTGTAACCTGTTTTGGTTGATTTGCTTTCATTTTTGAGTATTTTAAAGTAAGTCAAATGATAATAAAAAAATAAAGGCACCAAATATGGCTTCTGATCGTCAAAATCTGCAAGATGCGTTTCTCAATCAAGTGCGAAAAACAAAGATACCGGTAACAGTGTTCTTAATTAACGGCGTGAAACTGCAAGGCGCAATAACCTGGTTTGATAATTTTTGTATATTGTTGCGTCGGGATGGCCAGTCCCAACTCGTTTATAAGCACGCAGTTTCAACCATTATGCCTACTCAAAATATTTCTCTTTATGACGGTGAAGAGGAGAATTGATAGAAGTCAAAAAAGACGTAGTGTCTGTCTGGGTTCTTCAACCAAAAATTAAAATTGATTTACGCTTAATAGATATAAGTAATTTCGTTGACGAAGCAAATTCTTTAGCGAGAGCATTACCTGCTGTAAAGATTAGTGGGTCAACAGTAGTTCCTATTGAAAGACTTCGGCCAAAAGAATTTTTTGGTGCTGGTAAAGTGAATGAACTAGCAGTTACATTCAAATCACAAAAAATTGATTTGGTAATAATAAATTATCCAATCTCTCCTGTTCAGCAAAAAAACTTAGAACAAAAATGGCAAGTTAAAATTCTAGATAGAACGGCTTTGATATTAGAAATTTTTTCAGACAGGGCTGTTACCAAGGAAGGCGTTTTGCAAGTTGAGATGGCAGCGCTGACTTACCAACGATCTCGACTTGTTCGAGCTTGGACACATTTGGAAAGGCAAAGAGGTGGCCTTGGTTTCGTAGGTGGGCCCGGAGAAACGCAAATTGAGGCTGATAAAAGAGCTATAGATCATCATTTGGTTCAAATAAAACGCCAACTTGATAAAATAAAAAAAACAAGAGAATTACATCGAAAGTCCCGAGCTAAAGTTCCTTTTCCAATTGTCGCGTTAGTTGGGTACACCAATGCTGGAAAATCCACCTTGTTTAATCTGTTGACTGGCGCTAATGAATTTTCTGAAAATATGCTATTTGCGACACTTGATCCGAAAATGCGGGCAATAAAATTAAATAATAAAATCCAAATTATAATTTCTGATACTGTTGGGTTTATTTCTGATCTTCCAACTGAACTGATAGCGGCTTTTAGGGCAACGTTGGAAGAAGTTTTAGCCGCGGATTTAATTCTCCATGTGCGAGATATTGCAAATAAAAATACAGATCTTCAGGCT
>JAQWIK010000002.1 GCA_029248915.1 Paracoccaceae bacterium
GCCAACTTATATCGCACGCTACTGTCGCTGCTAAATCAGCTACCAAATCTCAACGGCTTTGAACTTGAGAAATTTATTGGAACATTTTCAGGTAATAAAAACAAGAGCCGCCTAGAGCTCTTTGTTGAACTCTTAAACATGGCCGTCGCTCGCATTTCGAAAGCTGGGATTACAGGACACAGTTCATCCGATCAAATTCTTGAGGATGAAAAAGAGATTTTTGTAAAACTATGTCCAAATCCCAATTTTTCTGCGAAATGGGCAGAATTAGCTCAATCTCAGTCAGAAAGACTGAAACATGGCTTAGCAGTCAACCTTGACCCAGGCTCTCTGATCCTAGATACATTTTTTCGAATAGAAGATTGCGCCAGAACAGTTAGATAAAAATATAATGAGTTTACCATCAATTACAGACAGTCATTGTCATTTAGATTTTGCAGACTTTGATGAAAATTTAGAGGGAACGGTAGAAAAGGCAGTTCGATCGGGTGTGGGCCGGATGGTCACAATTTGTACACAGTTAAAAGATGAGCCGAAGGTTCGCAAAATAGCAGAAAAATTTGACTGCGTTTTATATGCTGCTGGAACCCACCCAATGAATGCACACAAAGAACCCATGATCAATGTGTCTGACCTTTTAGAAATAGCAAAGCATCCGAAATTTGTAGGAATTGGAGAAACTGGGCTAGATTACTACTACACAAAGGAAACAGAACATGATCAAAAGAAGAGCTTATTGCTGCATATTGAGGCAGCACAAAGAAGTAGCTTACCTTTAATCATTCATGCACGTTCAGCAGATAAGGATATAGCCGACATTTTAGAAGGTGAATACAAAAATGCCGCTTTTAATTGTGTTATGCACTGTTTCTCATCTGGGAGGGAATTAGCAATAAAAATGTTAGATTTGGGGTTTTTCTTATCAATGTCTGGAATAATTACCTTTCCAAAAAGTAATGAACTACGTGACATTTTTTCGCTGGTGCCGATAGATCAGGTATTAGTAGAAACAGATAGTCCTTATTTAGCTCCCCCTCCGTACCGAGGAAAGAGAAATGAGCCCGCTTATGTGGCCTTGACCGCGCAGAAAGGTGCAGAAATATTTAATCTATCATATGAACATTTTGCAAACCAAATAGAAAAAAACTTTGAAAAGCTTTTTCCAAAAGCTGCAATCTGCAGGTCTAATGCGTGATGGCCAAGCTTACTTTTAAAATCCTTGGTTGTGGTTCATCAGGCGGAGTTCCTCGTTTGGGAGATAATTGGGGAGATTGTGATCCTAATAATAGCAAAAATCAACGCTCAAGGTGCTCTCTTTTAGTGGAACTTACAGGCACCGAGGGCGTGACACGAGTTTTGATCGATACATCACCCGACATGAGGAGCCAATTACTCAAATCTAATGTGGGGGAATTAGATGGCGTGGTTTACACTCACGAACACGCAGACCACGTACATGGTATAGATGATCTTCGTATGATTGTTTTTAATATGAGAAAGAGAGTAAATGTTTGGGCGGATGCCAAAACTCAGGAGGCGCTTTTACAAAAATTTGGGTACACTTTTATTCAGGTTGAAGGATCGCCCTACCCGCCCATATTGGAAATGTCTACAATAAATGGCCAATTTTCTATAAGGGGTCCAGGTGGAGAAATAACATTCAATCCATTCGAGGTTCAACATGGCACGATAACTTCGCTCGGATTAAGAATTGATGATGTTACCTACATACCAGATATATCTGCAATGAACGAAATAGCCTGGGATCAAATAAAAAAGACAAACATTTGGATTTTAGATGCCCTCAGACGTACTCCCCACCAATCGCATACGCACCTCAGTCAAAGCCTAGAATGGATTGAAAAATCAGGTGTTGAAAAAGGCATATTAACAAATATGCACATAGACATGGATTATGAGACGCTTCTGAATGAATTGCCAAGTAATGTTGAACCAGCGTATGACGGCATGAGATTAACGTCATCTCATAATGCCGTAACAAAATAAATGTCAGCGCTTTTAGACGTAATTATTCCAGTATTTTTGATTATTGGGTTTGGCTATTGCACAGTTTGGGCCAGATTATTTTCCATCGATACCATCGACGGTCTTATGAAATTTTCCCAAAATTTTGCAATCCCCGTTTTATTATTTAACGCTATTGCAAAAGTCGACTTGGTGAACATTTTTGATTTTAATTTATTTTTTAGTTTTTATATCGGAGCAACGGCTGGCTTCATCTTAGGTTTCTTAGGATCTCATTATCTTTTCAAACGGTCGCTTGAAGATTCTGTTGCAATTGGCTTTTGCTGTCTTTTTTCAAATACAGTTATGTTAGGCCTTCCCATAACTGAGAGAGCTTATGGCGTAGATGCTTTGCAACATAATTTTGCGATCGTATCAATCCACGCGCCATTTTGTTATTTTCTTGGCATCACTGTTATGGAACTTGTTAAAAGCTCAGAGAAATCAATTAGCAAAAAAAGTGTAATCATATTTAAGGCCATGTTTAGCAATGCTTTGGTTGTTGGTATTGTATTGGGCTTCCTTGTCAATATTTCCGGGATTAATTTGGCTAAATCCATACAGGCATCTATCGACATGATAACTGCAGTAGCTTTGCCAGCGGCATTATTCGGGATGGGTGGAATTCTCTATCAATATAGACCGGAGGGCGATATTGGGCCAATAATAATGATTTGCATCGTTTCCTTACTAATCCATCCAGCAATCGTCTGGATTACAGGATCAAATTTAACATTGAGTGATATGCAATTAAGATCAGCCGTAATAACAGCGGCCATGGCCCCCGGAATAAATACTTACGTGTTCGCCAACATGTATGGACGAGCCAAACGCGTTGCCTCAACAGGAGTTTTGTTATCTACGGCATTATCAATTGGTACAGTTTGGGTATGGCTGAACCTCTTACCTTAAAAGACTAACCAATTATTTCCCAAGATCCATCTGGCTGTCGACAAGCTCGACCGTAACCCGTCTGTTTTTCACCACCAATGAAAATCTCCTGCGTAAATTCTCTGCAATATCGACCGTTTTGACGATATGTTGTGACCGGTATGACACGACCATAATTTCCAGTGTCAGGGTTTCTCCATTCCGCAGCTTTATCAGTTGCATTATATTCCAGGGCAGTATTGTAAGCTTCACCAGCCAACAATCGATCTCTTTCATCCAACTGAGCACCAATATTCTGGCCAATTACCCCACCTACAAATGCACCTAAAACTGTCGCGATACTTTTATTCCGGCTATTACCTGCCATGTCGTTTGCCAAAGCACCACCGATAACCATTCCGCTTAACGCCCCAACTGACTCTTTTGGTCCCTGGTTTGAGGATGAAGTTTGTACGTTTGCTGCACACCCGGATATAAAAAACGCAAAGAGTAAGACACTAATTCTTTTCATACAAACCTCAATCAAAACAATTTCTATACATATATTATTTAGGTGGTTGAGCGAAAATTCTCAAGAGGCAGACGAAGATAAAACATATTTGCGCCTATTTAGACAATCTTTAACTAATTCATGAATTAAATCTTTGCATAAAAAGTTTTTGTCATTAATGTCGTGCTCAACAATAGGGAGAATACAATGAAGAAACTTTTTAACGGTGGATTGGTAGCCTTACTGACAACCACTCCTTTTTTTGTAAATGCCGAGGGTCTTGAAAGAATAAACATAGACCCAAGCTTTATGTTTACAGAAGGGAGTAGCGCAGAAATCGGATTTGCAAGTGTCAGCCCATCTCTTCCAGCGGTAAAAGGAACAGGTTCTGCGTTTACATTTGCAAGCGGTTTGGATGTTGCACCTAGTTTTTCGGCTGTTACAGGTTCTGTAAAAACTGAAATGGGTGATAGTTTTGATCTTGGTCTATTTTACACTAGTCAAGGTAATGGTGTCGGCATAGATTATGGCACTATAACGGGGCTTGAGGGAAATATTACAATCAAAGCAGATCTTGAAATACCAACCTTAGCAGCAATAGGTAGATATAAGATTAATGACGCTATGTCAGTTTTCATAGGAGCTAAACAAACTACCGTTAAAGCAGGGGCAACGCTGAAGCTAGGTATGGACTCAAACTCTAACTTGAACCCAGACGTAACATCTCACTGGGA
>JAQWIK010000003.1 GCA_029248915.1 Paracoccaceae bacterium
AATATCAAAGGCCAAATGAGCAGACACATGAGCCATACTGGTGGTTAAATTATAATTTTGTGTACAGTTTTTGATTAACTTAAACTTAAGCTGGCATCTTCTGCTCAACCAGTTCAACTAACCAACTGCAGCCAAAAGGTATAGCATCATCATTAAAATTATATTTAGGGTGATGAACTGGCGAACTATCCCCGTTACCCAACAGTATATATGCTCCAGGTCTTTCTTCCAGCATGTAAGCAAAATCTTCGCCGCCCATAACTAACGGCGCTTCTGCACATTCACCAGCGACATCACGGGCAACCTTAGCAGCAAATTCTGTCTGTTCACTGCTATTTGACATAACGGGGTAACCTCTGGTGAATTTTGCATCTGCAGAACCACCCATAGCTTCTGCCGTAAGCTCAGTAATTCGCAAGAATTCTTTCTCAGCTAAATCTCTCACATCTGGATCTAAAGTTCTAACAGTACCTTTTATTTTTACTTCTTGTGGTATCACATTAAACGCGGTTGAAGATGTTTCAAATGAAGTAATGGAAACCACGACTTGTTCTACCGGATCTACTCTCCGAGAGGCTATTGTTTGAAGTGCCACTACTATTTGACTAGCTATAACCGTTGGGTCTATGGTTTCGTGAGGTTTGGCAGCGTGCCCACCCTTACCCGAGATTGTGGCTTCTATAAAATCCGAGGCCGCAAAAAATGGACCACTTCTAATTGCAAACTTACCCAGTTCAACACCTGGCCAATTATGCATACCGTAAACTTCATCAATTTTAAAATTTTCCATCATGCCATCTTTGCACATTTCGAGGCCACCACCGCCACCCTCTTCTGCTGGTTGAAAAATTACTACAGCCTGGCCATCAAAATTTCTTGTTTCACACAGGTATTTCGCTGCACCAAGCAGCATACTAGTATGACCATCATGACCACATGCATGCATAGCTCCAGGAATTTTTGAACTATAATCTAAACCTGTCTCTTCATTAATAGGAAGCGCATCCATATCAGCACGCAAACCAATAACCTTACCGGATTGATTTGTCTGACCATTTATTACTCCTACGACGCCAGTTTTGCCAATGCCTTCGATTACTTCATCACAACCAAACTCTTTAAGCTTATCCTTCACTAAAGCGGAAGTTCGGTGCGTTTCAAACAAAATTTCGGGATGTTGATGTATATCGTGCCGCCACTCAGAAATTTCTTTTTGAAGTTCAGCAAATCGATTTTTTACTGGCATAATTTCTCCATAAAACTTGATTAGTCAGAATAACTAGAAATAAAACATTAATCACTTTGGAAAGTGTAAAACCAAAAAAATAAAAAATACAACAACTCTTAAAGACTTTTGGAGAAATATCATATTTTCTTACAAATTGTATCTAAATAAATACTGTTGCGATACTGGTCTCGGCCTCTCATATTCATCAGCCGAGACTGTCAGTAAGCTCAGTTGATCAATGCCAATAATTTATTCAAACTTTCTTTGGCATCACCGTAAAACATACGAGTATTTTCTTTAAAGAAAAGTGGGTTTTCGATACCAGAATAACCTGTTCCCTGACCTCTCTTGGATACAAAGACCTGTTTTGATTTCCAGCATTCAAGAACGGGCATACCAGCAATTGGACTGTTCGGATCATCCTGGGCAGCCGGATTAACAATATCATTTGATCCAATTACAATTGCTACATCGGTTGACGGAAAATCTTCATTTATTTCGTCCATTTCTAAAACAATATCATACGGAACTTTTGCCTCAGCCAACAAAACGTTCATGTGGCCGGGCAACCGTCCAGCCACAGGATGAATCGCAAATCGAACTTCTTTTCCTTGACCTCGAAGTCGTTTTGTTAACTCTGAGACCGCTTGCTGAGCCTGTGCAACCGCCATTCCATACCCTGGTATAATGATAACACTATCCGCGTCATTTAACGCAGCAGCAACACCATCTGCATCTATGGCAATTTGTTCTCCCTCAACTTCCATGGCTGGACCGGAAGTTCCTCCAAAGCCACCCAAAATAACAGATACAAAAGATCTGTTCATCGCCTTACACATTATGTAACTTAAAATGGCACCAGACGAACCAACTAAAGCCCCGACCACAATCAAAAGATCATTGCCTAAACTAAATCCAATAGCTGCAGCCGCCCAACCCGAGTAACTATTTAGCATTGAAACAACTACAGGCATATCGGCTCCACCTATTCCCATAATAAGATGGAAACCAATAAAGGACGCCACGAGTGTCATTACAACAACTGCAAGCAAATCTCCTGTCTGTAGATACCAAATTAAACTCAATATTGATATCATTGCAGCGCCTGCGTTTAATGCATGACCTCCAGGAAGTTTTGCTGCAGCAGATGTTACTTTTCCTGATAATTTTCCATATGCAATTACTGAACCTGTGAATGTTATTGCACCAATAAAAACCCCTAAAAACAATTCTACCCTAAGGATACTTAATTCAATGGCAGATTTTTTGGCGATCAAAGCTGCAAAACCAGTAAGATCTTTTGTAGTACCAGCCTCCTTAGCAAGTGCCACATTACCCATCTCAAAATCCGCAATAAAACCAACAAAAACAGCCGCTAGCCCTACCAAGGCATGCATACCGGCAACTAGCTCAGGCATTTGAGTCATTTCGACCTTAGACGCAAGCAGGTAGCCAATGATCCCACCACCTGCAATGAGTATCATAGAGAAAAACCAAAGGCCGGAACCAGGTCCTATCAAAGTAGCAAAAACGGCTAGAGCCATTCCAACGATACCGTACCAAACAGCTCGTTTAGCACTTTCTTGTCCAGATAAGCCGCCTAAAGAAAGAATAAAAAGAATAGCTGCGACAACGTAAGCAGCAGTTGTAAAACCTAAATCCATCGTCTTGCCCTCCTTTTAAGACTTTTGAAACATGGCTAGCATGCGTCGCGTGACTAAAAACCCACCAAAAATATTAATTCCTGCCATGAAAACCGATAGGGCAGCTAAAATTATAACAAGAAATGATCCCGATCCTATTTGCATTAATGCTCCCAGTATAATTATGGAAGAGATAGCATTTGTTACCGCCATTAATGGGGTATGCAAAGAGTGACTGACATTCCAAATAACCTGGAACCCAATAAAAACAGATAGAACAAAAACAATGAAGTGTTGCATAAAGCTAACTGGAGCAATGAGACCAAGACCTAAAGTGACTAAAGCACCCGTTGCCAGCAGTGTTACCTGTTGTTTGGTTTGCGCTTTAAACGCGTCAGCTTCTTGAGCCCTCATCTCTTCCCGCGTGAGCTCCTTTGGCTTTTCTTGTGATTTAGCTGCAATAGCCTGCAACTTAGGAGGCGGAGGTGGAAACGTTATTTCATTTTTAAAGGTTACAGTCGCCCCACGAATAACATCATCTTCCATATTATGATCAACTTGACCGTCTTTTTCTGGCGTCAGGTCAGCTATCATGTGACGAATGTTATTTGAGTAGAGAGATGACGCCTGAGCCGCCATACGGCTTGCAAAGTCAGTATAGCCAACAATAGTCACACCATTATCGGTAACCACTTTTTCATCTTGAACAGTTCCCTCTACATTACCACCAGCAGGCGCAGCCAAATCGACAATTACAGATCCCGGCTTCATCGCTTTTACCATATCCTTTAGCCATAATTTCGGAGCTTCCCTATTTGGAATTAGAGCCGTAGTAATGACAATATCTATTTCGGGAGCAAGTTCTCTAAATTTAGCCAATTGCGCCTCTCTAAACTCAGGACTTGAAACTGCAGCATAACCCCCGGTCTCTGCTCCATCTTTCTGTTCATCTTTGAAATCTAAGTAGACGAACTCTGCTCCCATAGATTCGACCTGTTCAGCAACTTCAGGGCGCACGTCAAATGCGTAAGTAATTGCACCAAGAGAGGTCGAGGTTCCAATCGCAGCCAAACCTGCAACACCAGCACCAACGATTAGCACTTTTGCCGGTGGAACTTTGCCTGCAGCTGTAACCTGACCTGTGAAAAATCGACCGAAATTATTTCCTGCTTCTATCACTGCTCTGTAACCAGCTATATTAGCCATAGATGACAACGCATCCATTTTTTGAGCGCGGCTTATCCGAGGAACCATTTCCATAGCTATCACGCCGGCTCCCTTTTTAGCAGCAACCTGTAGCCCTTTCTCATTTCCAGCAGGATTGAAAAAAGATATTAAAGTATGATCAGAGGTCAGACGCTTCATTTCGCCATCATCTGGCTCACGGACTTTTGCAACAACGTCTACATCTTTCCAAAGCGCAGCCGCTGTTTTCTTGATTTCAACACCAGCCTCGGAATATGCTTTATCTGAAAAACCAGCTAATAATCCAGCACCACTTTCGATGGCGCAATCATATCCAAGCTTTTGTAATTGAAGTGCGCTATCCGGCGTCATTGCAACGCGCGCTTCACCATCAAAAACCTCTTTAGGGGTACCTATTTTCAAAGTTGTCATCCTCTTATTTCAAAATGTAATCCAGTTAATATCAACACATAATCAAACTAATTTCACTGATCCGTCGCAATACGCCATTGATAAACACGGTGCAAGCTTATTTGACCGATAATGGTCGAAAATTCTCCCTTATCTCACCATGGATACCGATAGCTGGTTCAATAAAATACATTTTCAACCTTATTAAAGAAAAGTTTAGTTTTATTGAAAAGTTTTTGATTACGCGCTATTCAAATTCCATTTCTTCGAACACGCGACCTGCATTTCTTTTTGCAAGCTCTTCAAATGTATCCAATGAGCGCCAACGTTCTTGATCTACATAAAATGCTTCTGCCAAATCGCCATCGTTTTCTAGAACTTCAGACACTCTTGCTCTTAGATCTATAAGATAATCTCGAGTAAATCGCGTTACTTGTGCCATATTTGTTGGATGACCATGGCCGGGTATAACATAAGTAGCATTTAGAGGAGAAAAATTTTCATCCCATGTTTTTAACCAACATTTGGTGCAAGTATTTTCAAAAATAGGAAGCATCCTCTCATGAAAAGCAATATCACCAGCTATCATCAAAGATAACTGAGGCAACCAAACTTGAGTATCACCAGGACCATGAGCAGGACCCAAATGAAGCACATGAAACTCCAAATCACCTAAAGTAAAAATACTCTTTTCTGAAAAACTCTTGTTGGGAATTACCACTTCTGTTCCAGCAGCTTTGTCTCCATTGTAGGATTTCATCCGCTGTAAAATTGTATGACTATTTTCTTCAATTTCATGGATAGCATCTTTATGGGCCAGAATATCAATACCCAGTTGCGACCAATACAAATTTCCCAGTACCGCGTGACCCTGTCCATTCTCATTGATAACTAATTTAACTGGTTGATCCGTGATCACTTTAATTTCATCATGAAGAGCAGATGCAAGTCTTACAGAAGCTCCCGAATTTATCACAACAACACCATCATTGGTTATTACAAACGATAAATTATTGTTGTGGCCAGAATTTTCATATGTAGGAGGTGCCGTCGCTCCAATTGCTGAAAAAACATTGGGGATAACCTCGACTGGTTTATTGTAAAGCTCTGACTGGGGATATTTATCTTTTATATCGTCACTAGCCAAAACGATGGAATTAAAACTCCAAAACAGGACTGCCAGGTAATTAAAAA
>JAQWIK010000004.1 GCA_029248915.1 Paracoccaceae bacterium
AGAGCAACATTGTAAGCATTTGTTCCTGAGCGAGTGCATATTCGTCCAGCCCACTTTGGGTCTGCTAAATCTTCATAAGTTTCAATTTCTCCGTTGGAAACCCTATCTTTGCTTGCGTAAATGATACGTGCACGAGTAGTAAGTCCAAACCAGTGATTGTCAGGGTCGCGATATAACTCTGGAACATTTTTAGTTAAAGAACTGCTTTGTATAGGTTGCGTTAAATTTTCTGAAACTATTCCTGCTAGCCTTGAGATATCGACAGTTAGTATTACGTCCGCGGGACTTCTTTTACCTTCCGCCGTCATTCTCTCAATCATACCCTTTTTTAAATATGCGACATTAACTTTTATTCCAGTCTGTTGCGTAAATTTATCAGTGAGTGGCTTGATTAGTTCAGGTTGGCGATAGGAGTAAACGTTTACTTCCGAGGCCATTAATGGACCCGCCTTAGTTAAAATTATTAATAAAATAGTTATTAATTTTGGCATCATATTGTCCTTTTTTACCAGTACTTAAATTTATCTGATAAAAATTGTCAAGATTAAATCCTGATAAATTTAATAAGAAATAATAAGATATTAAAAAGTAAAGCTAAATTATTGAATTAATTATATATAAATTCAAAATTAAATAAACTTAAAGAAATTGATTTTAAATTTTCAATCTTGGAACAACATTAAATTTCTCACAAATAAATTTTTAAACTACAAAATTGAGTAATTTGTACTTTGGCTATGATGCCTTCAACGAATCTAATTTTGATAAGTCATTTAAACAAAAGATGATTTACTAAAAACTTAATATTGGTTTTTTTTTGCTTTGTTCCAAAGTTTTTCCATTTCTTCAAGTTAAGCGCTTCGAACATCTTTACCTTCAGATAGAATTGCCTCCTCAACAAATTTAAATCGATCGATGAATTTCTTGTTTGTTTGTTTAAGAGCTTCCTCTGGATCAACTTTAAGATGACGCCCTAAGTTAACAATGGAAAACATCAAATCACCGAATTCTTCATTTATCCTTTCTTGAGACTCTTTTTCTTTCGCTTCAACTAGCTCTTTGGTCTCTTCATCTATTTTGTCCAGAACTTGAGAAATCTCTGGCCAGTCAAATCCAACTCTAGCAGCTCTTTTCTGCAATTTGAGCGACCTTACTAATGCGGGGAGGTTCAGAGCCACGTCATCCAAAACTCCAGCCTGGTTTTTCTTTGCTCGTTCTTCAGCTTTAATCGCCTCCCAATCCTTTACTTGTTGATTAGATGTTTTGTTTCTGTTTTCATTACCAAATACGTGGGGATGTCGTTGTATCATTTTTTCTGATATTTGATTTATTACATCATTGAAATTAAATAGATTTTCTTCTTCTGCCATTTGAGTATGATACACCGTTTGAAGCAAAAGATCTCCTAATTCATTTTTTAGATCGTCCCAGTTCTCCCTTTCAATTGCATCAGCAACCTCATAGGCTTCTTCAATTGTATAGGGCGCAATCGTCTTGAAATTCTGTTCAATATCCCAAGGGCAGCCACTCTCTGGATCTCTTAGTGCCCTCATGATTTCCTGTAGGCGCGGCATACCTTTTGAAGGATTATTAATAAGGTTTTCGTCGAAAGACATTGCATAGTCCCTTTTTCTCAGATTGAATATTCAAACACCGAAATATACGAGTGAGTTTAGATTATGGCAATATTGAATAGTATAGCTGGCTTTGAAAATGATATGGCTAAGTGGCGTCGTCATTTACATCAAAATCCAGAGCTTGGTCGAGATTGCTATAAAACAGCCAAATATATTCAAGAACGCCTCAAAGAATTTGGCATTACAGAAATTCATACTGGTTATGCGTCCACTGGAATTGTGGCAATCATTGAGGGCAAGGCTTCAGGTAGGACTATTGGGTTGAGAGCCGATATGGATGCTCTTCCTATCATGGAAAACACTGGAATGTCATATTCGTCAAAGAATGAGGGCGTTATGCATGCGTGTGGGCACGATGGCCATACAACAATGTTGCTTGGAGCAGCCCGTTATCTTTCAGAAACCAGGAATTTTAGTGGCCGTGTAGCACTTATTTTTCAGCCTGATGAAGAGGCAACTGGAGGAGCTGAAGCAATGGTTGAAGAAGGGATTTTAGAGGAATTTAACATTGAAGAAGTTTATGCACTGCATAATACACCCAGTCATGATGTAGGAGTAATGTATACGCGCCCTGGACCGATAATGGCTGGAGCAGATAGTTTTACCGTAGAAATCCAAGGAAAAGGTGGTCACGCTGCTTATCCACATGAAGTAAAGGATCCAATAGTTGCGGCCATATCTATTGCACAGTCTTTTCAGACTATCGTTAGTCGAAACAATATTCCTAGCGATGACTTAGTTATTTCCATAACGCAAGTTCATAGTGGAACTACGGATAATGTTGTACCGGAAATAGCTTATCTCAACGGAACGGTTCGAACATTTGATTTGTCTGTTCAGGAAATGGTTATTAAACGTATGGAAAAAATTATTTCAGGGCTTGCGATGAGTTTCGAAGTTAATGCGAAACTAAATTATCAGAAAGGATACCCACCCACCATAAATCATGAGGAAGCGACAAATTTCGCAATCGGGGTTGCTGAAGACGTTTGTGGATCTGATCAGGTATTAACTTCGGTAAGTAAAGAAATGGGCGCAGAGGATTTTAGTTATATGTTGCAAAAAAGACCTGGTGCCTACCTATTTATGGGAATTGGAGACGGGGCCGGTCTACATAATCCAAATTATGACTTTAATGATGCTGCAGCGCCTGTTGGGGCTTCTTTTTTTGCTCGTTTAATTGAAAAGGCCCTTCCTTTAGTTTAAATTCTCGGTAGAAATATAAAGTAATTTTGATTTGAAAATTAGAGATAAAAAATGGTATTAAGCAACGCAAAAACTGAGATAGATCTCTCTTTTACGAGAAAAAAATTAAAAGGTTTATCATACGAAAATGCTTTCGGGGGATCTACTTCATTTTTGCGCCGCCGGTATACCAAAGACCTCAGCGATGTAGATATAGCCATCACTGGTGTGCCGTTTGATCAAGCAGTAACAAATCGTCCAGGAGCCCGATTTGGCCCCAGAGCTATCAGAGAAGCATCTACTTTACAGACCTTTGATCCGCCATACGGCTGGGACTTTGACCCTATGCAGGAGCTAAATATTGTTGATTATGGTGACTTAGCTTTCGATTATGCGAAAGTCCAAGAATTTCCTTCTTTATTGGAGCGGCATATAATCAAAATTCTGGAAAATGATGTTTCAACAATAGTTTTAGGGGGTGATCATTTTATAACTTACCCTATTTTAAAGGCATATTTTAAAAAGCTAGGCGAGCCTTTGTCTCTACTTCAATTTGATGCACATTCGGATACTTGGCCGGATGATGATGAAGACCGAATTGATCATGGAACGATGTTTTATAAAGCAGTTAAAAGTGGAATAATAGACCCTAAAACATCGGTTCAAGTTGGTATTCGTACAGCAAATGAAGATACCCTGGGGGTAAATATTATTGATGCGAGGGAAGTCCATGAAAACGGTCCAGTTCATGTGGCAAAAAAAATAAAATCAATTTTGGGGGATCGACCTACATACCTGACATTCGATATTGATTGTCTTGACCCAGCATTTGCTCCTGGTACTGGAACACCAGTTTGGGGCGGGTTATCTTCCGGTCAGGCAGCTATTCTTCTAAGGGATATTGCTGGGATTAATATGATCGGTGGAGATGTTGTTGAGGTTTCACCTAATTATGACAATTCTGGTGCTACAGCCATTGCAGGGGCTCATGTTGCTATGGAGCTTTTATGCATTTGGGGCTCAAATTCAAAAAATAAGAGGGCTTGACCCAAGCTTCTTAAAAATCTTATCACCTAGCTATGGTTCCTTTACAAAAATTAGAGCAAATTCACCAACGATACGAATTCCTTGAGGCGCAAATGAGCGCGGGAATATCTGGTGAAGAAATTGCCAAACTTTCCAAAGAGTATTCAAAATTAAAACCAGTAGTTGAAAAGATCGAAGAATATAAATCGCTGCTTGTAGATTTACAGGAAGCTGAAGATATGATGGCTGATACTGATATGCGGCCACTTGCGGAGGAAGAACTTCCCATTTTAAAAGCGCGTGTGCCCGAGGTTGAAAAACTGTTGCAGTTGGCACTACTACCTAAAGATGCTGCAGACGAAAGATCTGCAATGATTGAAATTAGACCAGGAACTGGTGGAGACGAAGCTGCCCTGTTCGCTGCTGATCTTTTAAGAATGTATCAAAGATTTTCTGAGACGAATGGTTGGGCACTTGAAGTCATTGAAGAACAGTTATCGGAACTTGGAGGAATAAAAGAGGTTGTTGTTCACGTAAAAGGAGATGGAGTTTTTGCTAAACTCAAATATGAAAGTGGTGTTCATCGAGTACAACGTGTTCCTGAAACTGAAAGTGGAGGGCGAGTACATACTTCCGCGGCAACTGTCGCAGTTCTTCCTGAAGCTGAAGACGTTGATATAAAAATTGACCAAAATGATCTTCGGATTGATACGATGCGAAGTTCTGGAGCAGGGGGGCAGCATGTAAATACAACTGACTCTGCGGTCAGGATAACTCACATTCCTTCTGGAACTGTTGTAACAAGCTCTGAGAAGTCTCAACACAGAAATCGAGAAATAGCCATGCAGGTTTTAAAAACACGTCTTTACGATTTAGAGCGACAAAGGGTTGATAATGAAAGGTCCGCTAATAGAAAATCACAAGTAGGCTCGGGGGATAGATCGGAGAGAATTAGAACTTACAACTTTCCTCAGGGTCGGGTAACTGATCATCGAATTAACTTAACTTTGTATAAGCTAGATCAGGTTATCCAGGGAGATTTAGGCGAAATGGTTTCTGCACTGATTGAATTTGATCAAGCTGAAAAATTAGCTGAGATTGACGAGTGAAATTAAAAAAAGTTTTAACTGATTCTGCAATTAAGTTGTCGAAATCGGGAATTGAAGGTGGAGCAAGGGATGCTAGGATACTAACGGCCTATGCTCTTGGGATTCCAATTTCTGATCTATCACTCAAAATCAATGAGCAAGTATCAAGAAAAATAATCTCTAAACTTGAAAAATTAATAAACCGTAGAATTGAGAGGGAGCCTATTTCAAAAATTTTAGAGAGAAGAGAGTTTTGGGGCCGGTCGTTCTCTATTAATGAAAATGTTTTGGATCCACGCGGTGATACAGAAACACTGATAGATTATGTAATAGAAAAACCAGTTAAATCGGTTTTGGAGCTTGGAACAGGGTCTGGTGCAATTGCAGTCACTTTAGCTTGCGAATGGGAAGAAGTTAATGTGACAGCGATAGATATCTCGGCGGATGCGCTTTTACTGGCAAAAATAAATGCAGAAAAGTTTAATGTGCAAAATAAAATCCAATTTTTAAAGTCAGACTGGTTTGAATCAATAGATGACAGATTTGATCTCATCATCTCGAACCCTCCATATATTGGTTTGAAAGAAAAAGAAAAGATATCAGATGAAGTCATAAATTATGATCCTGAAATTGCTTTATTTGCGGGGAATGAGGGATTAGACGCTTACAAGAGGATAATTCCCAACTTAGCGAAATATTTAAAACCAGATGGTTTTGTAGTTCTTGAAATAGGCGCATTTCAAAGTAATCAAGTTAAAAATATGATGAATGCAGTTGGTTTCGTTGATACGAAAATAGTAAAAGACTTGTCGGGAAAAGACCGATTGATAGCAACAAAACTTGATTGACTAATAAAATTTTATATTTTTTTCTTTTTAGCCTTGTTTATTGATACAAGATTAGGTTAAACAGCATGGGTAAGGTGTTTACAGCTTCAGTTGCTGCACCTGTGACAAAAAGCCCACATCGCAAATAGCTACAAGTTTTATGGTACGCGATGAACAATATAGATTGAAATAAGGCTCGAAAATTTAATGAGATCTCCCAAATCGCGCTCTCGGAGTAAGCAGAATAGAAATAATAACCGTTCTGTTGGTAACGTCTTAAACAGAGTTTTTGATAGCTCTGGACCAGAGGGTAAAGTTCGTGGAACACCTCAACAGATTATCGACAAGTATAATCAGTTGGCGAGAGACGCACAGCTTTCAAACGACAGGGTTGCTACGGAAAACTTTCAGCAACACGCTGAGCACTATCTAAGACTTCTTGCTCATGCTCAAAAAGAGCAGGATGCTAGACGTGAGCAACAAGAGAAGGAGAATAGGGGCCGAAACGCTGATAGGGAAAGAAATAAAGTTGAAAACGGGTCCGATATATCCGCCGGAAATTTTTTGGAACCGGCAAAAGACAGTAAAGCTGTTTCAAGCACCAGCGAGAATAAAGGTCACCACGAAGCAACTCAAGAAAATAGTCAGTCAGGCAAAAACGGCTCAGCTGCTGTCGACAATCAAAATTCTTTAAGGGCGAACGGGCGAAAAAGAAACGATAACATTAGATCTGATACTGTTGATAAAGGTGACAATAAGTCATCTGACGATAACTCAAAAGAGGTGGCTGAGTAGTTAACTTTCCTTTATATGATTGGCTATTAGGCAAAACTCTTCGATTGTTAAGTTTTCTGCTCTTGCCGTTGGATCTAATTTTAGATTAATAAGTATTTCTTCTACATCAGGTGTTAAGTTTTTCAGTGATGATCGCAGCATTTTCCTGCGCTGATTAAACGCTGTGGCTACAACTTTTTCAAGATTACTTAAACTGGTATTATACCTTGGTGATTGTAATGCTTCTATGTGAACCACTGCACTAGTCACTTTAGGAGGAGGATAAAAAACTTCTGGGTTTAATTTCATCTTTATTGAAGTGTTGCAACGCCAGTTTGAAAGTACTGATAGCCTGCCATATGACTTTTCGCCTGGCATTGCAGCTATTCTTTCTGCGACTTCATTTTGAAACATAAGCGTT
>JAQWIK010000005.1 GCA_029248915.1 Paracoccaceae bacterium
AACTAAAGAAATTCCAAAAAATGATCCCCATAAAACTACTAGATGGAGACTTTGTTTTCATACAACGTAAAATTTTAGGCTTTCTTTTATTCTTTCATTCATTGAATGCCTCAGTTCCTATACTCAAAATCTTAAAAAAATATAATTCTAGAAATAAAAATTACGGTTAAAATCAATGAAAACTGAATTTGCTGACCTCAAGGAAATGCACGATTATGCTTGGCGTTTAATTATTAGAGGGATTGTAGATAAAAAGTCGCCAGCACGCCATCCAACTTTTGGAACCAACGGATTAGAGGGCATGCCGGAATTGAGAACGGTCGTCTTGAGGTATGCCGATCAAAAGGCCGCAAATCTTGAAGTACATACCGATGTCGAAAGTAAAAAAGTAGAAGAATTAAAATTAAACCCAAATGTTGGTATACATATCTGGTTTCCAACAAATAAATTACAGGTTCGTATCAAAGCAATTTCAGAAATAAAAATAGGAAGTGGAGTAATAGAACAGTGGGAAAAGGTGCCGAATGGGTCTCGAGTATCATATGGAACACTTCCCACGCCTGGCACTGTCATAAAAACTCCGTTTGCCTATGAAAAACCTGCAGAGTTTGAGAGGTTTTGCGTAATTAAAATTAATATTGAAGAAATTGATCTAACTCATCTAGGAACTCGCCATACTCGAGCTTTATATGAGAAAAAGACTAAATGGTGCGGATCGTGGCTTGCACCGTGAATAAAGTCAATCAACCTTTTGATGGACTTCGACCACGTTGCCTTCAGGATCATGGAAAAAGACTTGATGCCATTCTTTGGCGAAGACCGTTCCATAGTCGGCATAAGGAATATTATGTTCTTTTAAAATCTTCAAAAATGCTTCTAGATCATCAGTTCTGAAGGCTATGTGACCTTTTTCTACTGGGTTTATGTGCATTTGATGCTTAGCAGAAACATTCAAATCTTTTTCTGCTAGATGCATTTGCACAGAACCATCTGTAGCAAACTTTATTTCACCACTATACCCAGCGTTTTCTGTTTCTAGAGGCCTTGGAAAGTTTTCCATTGGTATATTTTCTAACTGCAAGATTTTGGTATAAAATTCATGCAGTTCGCTGACATCTTTTGACACAAGATTAATATGGTGAAATTCAAGTTTCATTTAAACAATACAATAAAATGTGTAGTTATTAAATTATTACGATCTTTCATAACCAACTGCCAAATTGTAATCTGTGTTACAATTATCTCCTGTACAGCACTCTACAATATTTGATTTGCAGATACTGCAGGCTTCATGGCCATGTACGACAATGGTTTTTAAGGGCGCTGAGCACCTAGGACACCTCTGAACAAATTTACTATTAGGGTGTAATAGATTATCCATTTGCATTGTTACCTTACAAACTGATTAACAAAATCTTCACCTAAACCGACTCTTAGGAAGTGCTTTTTACAGAGGTCAATTTTCGTAAACACATCATCATAGCCCAATACTTTCCCCAACGGGTCTACATAGCACATCATACCATTGACCTGAAAAAAGGTTATCATTTCATCAACCCCTTCAGGCACAACTAAAGTATGCGTTTCACCTGGAGGTTCATAAATATATGAGCCTTCTTCTGCTACCCAGTCATGTTCTAAGTACTCCCATCTACCCTTAATGACAAAACCATGAACTCCTTGAGGATGCCTATGACGTGAAAGCACACCCGATTTTTTTACTTTAAGAAGAGTAACCCAATATCCTTGTGAGCGATTTAAACACAAAGGTCGAAACCAGACGTTATCAGATTGGGGGACCCACATGCGCTCATCAGTAGTTAATGCATCTTTAACAAAAATTTCTGGCAAAGCTTCTTTAGGAAAATCCAATTGATAGGGTGTTAACTCATCAACTTTTTCTAACTTATTCATTCGACGGCTCTCCTACCACACTCTTTAAAAAACAATCATCATAATTTTAATTCCTATAACAATAGAAATAATAAATAGTAAAATACCTAAAAAAAATTCAACTTTATTTGCACTAACCTTAACAAAATTTGTAAACTTAGGAACTGCTATAATAAACGCCAATAATATATACCAGCATCCATCTATAACCGTTGCAGTGATAACCATTATAAATTTGCTGTCCAAATCGGATGCAACATCTAAAAATTGACTAAATATAGCTAAATAAAACGCAGCTACTTTTGGATTCAAAAATACAATTAAAAACCCATTGCGTATGTGGTACCATGAAGTAACCGATAAATTGTTAGGGCGCGTCTCAACACTTTGTCTTTTTTTGATGCTATTTTTGATCATTGATATTGATAGAAACAACAAAAATAACAAACCAATAAATTCCAAAACAATAGTGAACCAGGGAGCAATTGAAAGAAGAAGAATTAAACCAGAAGCAACTAGTCCAGCATAAACAAAGATGCCTACGCCATGGGCAATACCGAACGCCACACCCGCCGTTCGGCCATCTTTGATAACAGAATTTACCAATAAAATTAAACTAGGTCCTGGAGATGCCGTTCCAGCCAGGCAAACCATAGCAAATAAAAACCAGTCCGATAAAGACATACTTAAAATGAATACGATATAGAGATAACAACGGCAGCAATCATAGAAAAAGCCAACATGAGATTTATTATCCTTTGGTTTTTATTTGTTAAGTTTAATTCATGTAAAACAGTTCCGACATATAACCAAATTAAATGCAATGGGATCCAAATAGAGTTAATTATCAAAAACTTAATAATCAACTCCATAACGAAGCTGGATTGATAAAAAGCAAACCCAGATACAAAGGTGGTGTTTACGACATATGCTTTTGGGTTAATGGCTTGCAATAAAATACCAGAAATGATGCCAGGGGGAGCCTTAGCCTTGATAAACGCAATATTTGAGCCGGCCAAAGCAATCTTTGAAGCCAAGTAAAAGAGATAACAAGTTGATAAAAAAAGCAAAAATATTCTTACAGAGGGCACTGACATCAATACTGCTATTAGGCCCGAAGCGACTGCTAAAAATACCAAATTTGTGCCCAGAAATAGACCAAATACGTATCTCAATGATTTTTTAAAACCGTATGCAGCACCAAAACCCGCAGTACTTAAAACACCAGGTCCGGGTGTAACAATTAACAAAAATACAGAAATAGCAAAAGTAAGCATACAATCATTTTCGCAAATGTTGTTAATAATTGAAACTTAATGTCATGTTCCAAAGTGAATATCAAATACTACTTAGTTTCATCCGAAGTATTTAATTTCTTATGCAAAGTTAAGGTGCTAACCACTCCTTCTTATAATTATATCATTCAAGTGGTTGAATTTTTGAATTTAGATGTTAAATCCAAAACGAATTTTGGAGGGAATAATGAACAAATATTCGCAGGGTTTTGAAGCCGATACAGGAAAAATTTTAAACATAGTCATCAATTCGCTTTATTCGGATCGAGACATATTTCTAAGGGAACTTTTATCAAATGCATCAGATGCTATTCATAAAAGAAAGTTTTCAGGTCAAACGAACCCTGCCGTCTTAAACAAGTCGGACGATACCATCGAGATTGAAATCGATAAAAAGCTGAAGACCATAGAAATTACGGATTCCGGAATTGGGTTAGCAGAATCGGAACTAGCTGAGACCTTAGGTACAATAGCTAAATCTGGCACATCCTCTTTTTTAGAAGAGCTATCGGGTACTGATAGTAATAAAGATGCAGCTAAAACACTTATCGGGCAGTTTGGAGTTGGATTTTATTCAGCTTTTATGGTGGCAGACAAAGTCGTCGTAACCTCGACAAAGGCGGGAACGTCAAAAGCTTTCATTTGGGAAAGCGACGGTCAGAGTGGCTTTGAAATTTCTGCTAGTGATCAATCACGAAATGCCGGGACCTCTATCAAGTTGTTTTTGAGGAAAGATGCTAAGGAATATCTTGACTTGGCAAAATTGCGAACTTTGGTAAAAAAATTCTCGGATCATATTACTGTTCCAATAACTATAAAAGATAATGAAAATGAAGCAGAGCAAGCAAATAGTGCACAAGCTCTCTGGACCCGGCCCAGTAGCTCTATAACAGGTGAGGAATACTCTGAATTTTATAAAAGTAATTTTGGAGCATTCGATGATCCATATCTTAAAATTCATAATAAAACCGAAGGTTCGATTGATTTTACCAACTTATTGTTTATCCCTAAAACGGCGCCGTTTGACCTTTTTGAACCAGAGCGTAAAACTCGGTTAAGTTTGTATATAAATCGAGTATTTATCAGCAAAGATATAGATGGATTAATCCCAACATGGCTGAGGTTTGTGCAGGGTATTTTAGATACAACAAGTCTTGATTTGAATGTAAGCCGCGAGCTTGTGCAAAATAGTCCAGTTTTGAGAAAAATTTCGAAATCAATAACAAAAAGGGTTTTGTCTGAGCTTAAGAAAACACTTAAAAAAGATCCTAAAGAATATGACGCTTTTTGGTCACAATTTGGCAAAGTGATTAAAGAAGGGTTATATGAAGATTTTGAAAATAGAGATAAAATTATTGAGATAATCAGAGTATTTTCAAATAAAAAAGCTGATAATATCACAATTCACGAATATTTAGAAAATATGGTAGACGGTCAAGATTCTATTTATTATTTAACAGCCGATACTTTAAAGCAGGCGCTTTCAAGCCCGCACTTGGAAGGGTTTAAATCAAAAGACATAGATGTGTTGTTGATGACAGATCCAATAGATGCCTTTTGGATGTCTCAGATGGCGCAGTTTAATGACAAGAAATTTGTATCAATTTCTAGAGACACATATGATTTATCCGAGGTCGGGTCAAAAGAGACTAAGACACCTAAAAAATCAAAAGCAGCAAAAGGGACAATTGAGCTAATCAAATCCCATATTGAAGAGCTGGTGGCAGATGTTGTCGAGTCAACAAGCCTGGTGGATAGCCCAGTGAGACTGATAGCTGGCGAAGGAGGCTTAGATTTTAATTTAGAAAGAATTCTCAAGTCCCAAAATCCTGAATACGAAGGAACCAAAAAGGTACTCGAAATCAATACAAGCCATGAATTGATTAAAAAACTGCCAAAGAAATCAATAGAAGTGCAAAAATCCCTGAGTCGGGTCCTATATGAACAGGCAAGAATTCTCGACGGGGAAATGCCCTCTGACGCTCAAAAATTCTCAGAAGATTTAATTATTGTTAGTTTAAACGATTAATTTGATTTGGAAAAATTGATCACAAACTAAGGCGTTAGAAAAATACGTGGGAATTTTAGCTTCTCTCCCTAGAAGAACATCTGCGCCTGTTGGCGCACGCAGATGCTCTGGGGAGTCAAAGAATGAGCCCACGACAGCTCATACCTTGAGGCATGTGGTGCGAGCCTTTAGCCGAAGCGAACACCACAAGTAAATTCGTAAACTATAATTTACTGTTTTGTCAATTACACTATAAGCTTGAAAGTAAGTTAATTAATTAAAAATTTTGTTAGCATTGGAAATTGAATTGACTGGCCTTGATGACTTTAATCCTTCAGAACATAAAATGCTTCCAGAGCGGAGTTTTGATGACTTCGAAATAGGTGAGAAATTCTTCGCTCCCTCTCGGACAATGACTGAGGGTATTTTTACGAATTTCCAGGCAGCCAGTAGCGATAATCACCCCATCCACTATGATAGAAATTATCTAGCTGAACTGGGTCATCCAGATCTAATGGCACATGGGTTTATGACGCTTATTCAAGCTGCAATCGGAGCGACACCGTTAGCGCACAGTTTAGGGAAGAACTTAATTGGTTTTGTGGATCAATCATCCAAATTCTTGAAACCTGTTTATTGTGGGGATACCGTTTATCCAATTTTTGAAATCAGCGAACTATCACCAAATAAATCAACAGGAATCATGGGATTAAGCATCAAAATATATAATCAAAATAAAGGATTGGTATTGCAGGGAATGCAGCGCTACCTAATAAAAATGTAAAGCAAATAAATTCATTCTAAGGAAAATTGAATGCTGCCAGCTATAAAAATAGATGAACACTTTTTGAATGACAGCATTGATTGGGAGTTTCCTATTCCCATTGCTTATGGCCCTGGCAGGTTAAATGACATAGCAGAATTCTGTAAAAAATCTGAAATATCTAAACCCCTCATTATCACAGACAAAGGGAGTAAAGAGCTTCCATTTATAAGTCGCTTAGCAGGGCTTCTAGAAAGTGCTTCTATTCAAAACAATTTATTTTATGGAATATCTCCCAATCCCCGTGATGACGAGATAAATGCTGGCTGTAATGCATATCGTAGAGGCAACCATGACGGAATAATTGCAATTGGAGGTGGGAGTGCTTTAGATGGGGCAAAGGCGATAGGCATGACTGTAAATAGTGGTGTCAATCTTTGGGATTTTGAATATAGAAAGCCTGATCCAATTTTAAATTCGCTGGATTGCTTTCCTAATTTCATAACAATACCGACCACTGCTGGTACAGGAGCAGAAACTGAAAGTACCGCGATGATTACAGACACTGTCCAAGGCATGAAGTTTTGTCTTGCACATCTAGGTATGCGCCCATCACTGGCAATTCTAGATCCAGAATTAACAGTGGGATTGCCAGCAAATTTGACAGCATGGACGGGTGTGGACGCATTAACACATGCTTTAGAGGCTTATTTAGTGCCAGGTCTCAATCCCTTGTGCGACGGTGCGGCACTAGAAGGTTTAAAACTTATATCCAAATGGTTGAAAGTTGCCTTTGACGAACCAAAAAATATCAGTGCTAGAGGCGGCATGTTAATTGGATCATGCTTGGCGGGAGTAGCCTTTACAAAGGGCCTCGGTCTTGTACATTCTATTTCTCATATGATTGGAGCAGAATATAACACTCAGCATGGTCTGACGAACGCAATCATTTTGCCCGCTGTGATGAAATTTAATCTACCATATGTTGGGGACAAGGTAAGATCCATCTCTCATGCGATGGATCTAAAAGAAGCCTCATCAGATATGATTGTTCAAGAAATTGAACAAATACTTGATTATGTTAATATACCCCGATCTTTAACAGAAATAGGCATTCCTTTAGAATGTAAAAAAAGAATAGCTAAAAAAGCTATGCTAGATAGTGCGACAGCAACAAATCCGAGATTAGCACAAATTGAAGATGTTGAAGAATTAACAGAAATTTCAATTCTTGCTGCAAGAGGTTGATGAATTCAATTTGTTTCTAATTCCAGTCTAAAGTCCCCTCCAGGACTTCTGACAGAGTTGTTAATAACATCTGCGCATCTTCAAGTTCAATTGTCAGTGGGGGCCTAATTTTGATAATATTATCCTTTGGTCCATCACTTCCAATTAAAATACGATTTTCTCGCATTTTATTTTTTATATAAGCACACAATTCTGTGGCTTCTGAACCATCATTTCTGATTATTTCCAGGCCGATAAACAAACCCATTCCCCTAACATCGCCTATAAATTTAAATTTCTTTTTTAGCTCATGAAATCCAAAAATTAAAAAATCACCAACAGTCTTGGCATTTTTTTGCAGTTTCTCTTCATCAACAATATTTAAAACTTCTGTACCAATTCTGCAGGATAAATTTGAACCACCAAAAGTTGAAAAAAATTCGATGCCATTATTAAAGCTTTCACTAATCTCTCTTGTAGTTATTACAGCACCCAATGGATGACCATTTCCTAGAGGCTTGCCAAGAACAACAATGTCGGGATTTACTTTCTGAAATTCAAACCCAAAGTAATAATCACCTAAGCGCCCTAAGCCTGTTTGCACTTCATCAGCAATACATACTCCACCATGTTCTCTAATTTTACTATAAACTTGCTCTAAATATCCTTGCGGGGGGATAATTTGCCCCCCTACGGATGGAAATGTTTCCATGATGAACCCAGATAACCCAACTCCCTTTGAATTTAGCCTTTCGATCGCATCATCAACCAAATTTGCAAATTTTACAGCACGGTCTGGATCATCTTTTTTAAATGATCCTCTATAGTCATCAGGCACCTCTATAATTTCAACCCAATCAGCCTGCCCTACTCCATTGGGCTTTTTAAACTTGTAGGCAGAGATACTTAAGGCACCAGTTGTATTGCCAAAGTAACCCTCATCTGGAGTTATAATTCCTTTTTTGCCAGAATGTGCTTGAGCCAAACGTAAAGCTAACTCATTTGCCTCAGATCCTGAATTTACAAAATAACATACCTCAAGGCCGCTTGGGAGTTTGGACAAAATTTTTCTTGCAAACTTAGATTGCAATGGATGCAAGTAACGAGTGTTTGAATTAACCTTTTTGAGTTGATCAAATGCGGCTTCATTAATCTTGGGGTGAGAGTGTCCGACATGAGGTACGTTATTATAAGCATCAAGGTAAGGCCTACCCCACTCGTCAAAGATATGATGCCTCCATGCCCTCGCTATTAATATAGGGTCGTCATAAGCGACACTTAGATTTCCGCCAAAGTATTTCAAACGGTCATCTAAAACTTCCCTTTTGTCACCCGATTCATAAAGGCAATCAATGTCTTTTAAATTCAACAGGGAGGCTGGGTTTGGACAAATAGCATTCCAGAAATTCAAATCGTCAGGGTCAGCCACACCTGGCCAGTCAGCTTCCATTCCATCTGTTGTTAATGCTAGTTGAAAATGAACGTGCGGTGCCCAGCCACCGTTTACATCAGGAGCACCTAATTGACAAAAACTTTGTCCCTTCTCAACTCTATCACCTACTTTGAGTTTATTCAAAAAAATTGGATCAAGATGTCCATATAGGGTGAAAAACTCGTCTTTATTTGGCGTAGTGTGCTTTAAAATGATTACCCCACCGTAATCTAGTTGGCTATCACGATATTCAGCAGTAAAAACTTCACCATCGAGAGGAGCAAACAGTTTTGAGCCCTCATCAGCAAAAACATCAATTGCGATATGAACCGTTCGTCTGTTACTAGCTTTCCACGGACCCATTCTGAAAGCTGGGGCGGTATAGATAAGACGCGGCTCGTTATAGAAACCTAACCATATATTTGCCTGCTCACAAAAATCAAAACCAATGGCTTTTGCTTCATCACTTTTTAATTCGAATGGATCCTGTGGCACTGATGTGTTTTCAACAGATAGAGATTTCATCTCGAAACTAGCCAATTTTGAACCCAAAAGCGGTGAAAATTCGTTGGATTCGTTTTGTATCCAATCGATTATCCGATCAGCACCTTCGACCACAGGCATTCCACAAATATTTCTAAGTCTAGCTGTTATCAAACCTTCATTAATGTTTGATTTTTCCAGGAATCTCCAAGCAGGGTCTTGTGAAATCGTTATATACGCGTCGTCTAAATTTTTTGATGCTAAAAGAGTGGAATTGACAACACTTACCGCCAAACGAACCCTTAATAAACGCCAAACCAAATCAACTTCTTCAACAGTAAGTGGGTAAACACTATTATAACCCGCAACCAATGCTGCCAGCATTTTTTCTGGCTTTGGGTTATCTAAAACAATGTAGGCAGCAGCAATTGATAGATCACAAATTCTTGGGGCAACACATATATCGCCAAAGTCTATAATTCCTGACACATTTAAAGATTGGTATTTTTTGCCGGATACCAAAATATTGTAATCATTTGGATCGTTATGGGTCGTTTGTTGTCTTAAGTTGTAAAGTTTTGGTAAAATTTCCTCAAAATCGTCAATAATTTTTGAAACAATCTTTAGGCGATTAGTATCCCCTATTACTGAAATGTGCTTTTTTATCCAAAGGGATCCTGGCAAATTCCATTTAAAATCTCGGATTAAATTCTCATCTTTATAATCAGATAAAGCTTGAGCGATATTGCCTAAAGTAACTCCTATATCAAAGGAAATATCCGTAGATTTTTGTTTTATCTCAGCATAGCACTTACCAGGAATATAATTCTGTACCCAAATCAAACGTTCATTTCCAGACCAGTCCACTTCCCGAATAAATGATGTGCCAACAGATGACTTCCATACCTTTGGTACTTTGAGCTCGACATCTTTATTATTTAGGTGGTCAATTACGTTAATCTGGGCTTTGATTAGCCAATCAGGACATTCAGGACGCATTATTTTCAAAATGCATTTAGATCCATCTTTTTGTTGTGCTAAAAAATTTTGGTCTAGCTCACCGGGAAGTGTCGACAATTTAGCCTCAATGCCCCAATGAATTTTCAAAGTTTTTGCCCAAAACTCCTCTAGATCAACGTCAGTATCTTTACCCACAGGAACTCCAATAAACTGATTTAGATGATTAGAATAAAATATTCATTACGCTCAGGGAAACTATTAAAAACAAAATAGTCATAATTCCACCACTTTTCATAAAGTCTATAACTTTGTAACCCCCTGGCCCCATTATCATCGCATTAACCTGATGCGTTGGGATAAGAAAAGAATTAGACGTTGAAATGGCGACTGTAAGAGCGAAAAGAGCAGGATTAGCGCCTGTAGCCAATGCTATCGAAACAGCCAAAGGAACCAGCAATACGGTCGCGCCAACATTTGACATAACCAGTGTGAAAGCAGTTGCGAGCACTGCAAGCGCTGCTTGTAACCCCCAGATTGGCCAACCATCCAATAAAATTAAGATATTTCGAGCTATCCACTCAGCTGTCCCTGTATTTTGAACAGCTTGACCTAACGGTATTAAACTGGCCAACAGAAAAACCGTCGGCCAACTAACAGCTTCGTAAGCTTCATCAATCCTTAAAACATTTGAAGCAATCATCCCACACGCTCCTGTTAAAAGCGCTAAAGATAACTTTAAATCAGTAAATAGGATCAAAAAAAGTGATATGCAAAAGAACAATATCGCCCAGGCAACTTTATTAGGCCGCAACTCTTCTTTTGGGTAATCAGACGTCACTACAACAAAATCTCTAGATTGCTCGAGCCTCGCTAAATTTTCCCATGCAGTAAATGAAACTAATGTATCACCAGCTTTAAACGGCACTTCCGCGATATCAGTTGCTTGATGTTCATTTGTTTCAACTAAACTTAATGTTTCTCCACCTCGATGGATTGCCAAAAGACCTAAGCCATGAGTTTTTCTCATTCTTATTTCGCGCGCCCGTTTTTCAATCAGGCTTGAGTCTGGAGGAATTACAACTTCAGCAACACCAGCAACAGTTGGAGCATATGCTTCAGAAAAAATATCAAGTTCCGGTAAAACTTGTAAGCTAAAGTCATCGGCCATCCTTTGAATGACTTTGCGCCTCCCTAGTACTGCTAGTCTGCAGGGATCTTCAATTACTGTATCGATTACAGGCGTAAACCACCGCTGGCCCCTGTGATATGAACCAATTATATAAAGATTATGCGAAACCATTATGTCAGCGAAGGTATGGCCTCTTAGAATTGAGCCCTCAGGTACAATCACTTCTACCAAGTCCGACTTAAGTCCATATATTTTTTTAAGATAGTCTCTGACGGAATAACCTGCGCTTCCTGCTCCTCTTGAAGATAACGTTGGCAAAACCCATCGCCCAAGAAGAACAAAATATAAAATCCCTGTCATAACTAAACAAATTCCAATTGGTGTAACTGAAAAAAGAGAAAATGTTTCCATTTTTAAATCAGCAGGTAGAATTTGATTAGAACTTATAATTAGGTCATTTAATAATATCAAAGGTGACGAGCCTACCATAGTCATTGTACCACCTAAAATGGCGCAAAAGCCCATAGGCATTAAAAGGCGCGAAAGGGGAATTTCGGTTCTGACAGAAATTCTGCTTACAACTGGCAAAAACAAAGCCGCTGCACCAACATTTTGCATGAAACTAGAAATTACACCCACACTGCTTGAAACAATTGGAACAATACGAGCTTCGCTTTTTCCACCATGCTTTAATATCGCTGCGGCAACTTTACTCATTAAGCCCGTTTTATCCAGGCCAGCTCCAATAATCATAACTGCAATGATTGACAATACTGCATTGGACGAAAAGCCAGTGAAGAGATCGGAAGGATCCGGGAAAAGGTTAACATTTGGAAATTGGTTAAAGATACCAAGGGCTACCATCACTAAAATTGCTGTAAAATCAACTCGGAACAGCTCAGTGACAAACAAAAAAATAGTTACACCTAGGACAACTAATATTAAAATAATTTCAAAATTCAGTTCTATTGGCATAAAGTCCACTGCTCCAATAAATGTGACTGCATTTTTTTCTCCTGTCTAAGCTACAATAAGGGGCTCATAAATTTCGGCAACATCTATCTTTTTTACATAATAATATTGTCTTGAAAGCTTCTTTGACAGCGCCGCGACAACTAAAGATTACAATGATTTAATATGGCATGTTTTTTGCGCTGCTAAAGGAAAGCCGAGAGCACGCTATGACCACTCCAGAGGAAACAAGAGATAGAATTAAAAAGATGCGGGACCGCATTTTTAAGGAATCTGATGAAGTTCCTCTTGAAAATGATTCTGACGAAACCACCCAAGGGTCTGATAAAGAACCCGCTATAGACCCTATTGAAAATAACGTTGGCAAAACCCTTCAAGAAAAGGAATTGACCGCAGAAAATACGAAAATTGTGCAGAAGGATGAAATTTCATCGAAAACCGCAACGCCAACAAATTTACAGGAAAAGCTAAAACAAAATGATGATAAATTATCATTATTAAGTGCTGACACACAAAAACAAATCTCTGAAATAGCTAAAGAATTTACGAATAAAAGTAGTATTTTAGAGACAGCAATGCTCGATAAAATCGAACATACTTTCGCAGAAAGCAATGATAAAATCGGTGGAATAGAGCACCTGGTTAATGAAAATACTTTAAGTCTATCACAAGCAAATACGGCTCTTAAAAAAGAAATAAGCGAACTCAATGGTTCCCTTCAATTAGACATTAACTCCGTAACAAAAAGATTTTCCACCGCAAATCAGGAGATTGAAAAGGAGCTTCAAAACATCGGAACAGTGCTGCACAACAGTGCTGATAAATTATCACAGTTCGAAAACTCTGTTGAGGAAAGACAAAACTCTCTGGAAGAGAACTTGTATGAAAAGCTGCAACAAAACAGCGATAAATTATTATTATTGAGTGGTGAAACACATAATCAGATCTCTGAAATAACTCAAGATTTTGAGAGTAAAAGTAGCATTTTAGAGACAACAATGCTCGATAAAATTGAAGATACTTTCGCAGACAGCAACACAAAGATCGATGGTATCGAACATCTATTAAATAATAATAGCATAAGTTCATCTCAGGCCAATAAAGCATTAAAGGAGCGTTTAGACGTACTCAATCGTGCCCTTCAATTGGACATTAATTCTGTAACAAAAAGATTTTCTTCTGAAGATCAGAAGATTAGAGCAGGGCTTCAAAATAATACTGATAAATTATTAAAGTTCGAAAATTCTATTGATGAAAGACAGAACTCTTTAGAAGACAGCTTTTATGAAAAGCTCCAACAAAACGGAGATAAATTATCATTATTAAGTGCTGATACACAAAGGCAGATCTCAGAAATAGCTCAAGAATTTGCGATTAAAAGTAGTAGTTTAGAGACAGCAATGCTCGATAAAATTGAACATACTTTTGCAGAAAGTAATTCTAAGATCGATGCGATAGAGCTCCTGGTTAATGAAAACGGTTCAAGTTTATCACAAGCAAATACAGCTCTTAAAAATGAAATAAACGAACTCAATGGTTCCCTCCAATTAGACATTAATTCCGTTACAAAAAGATTTTCTTCTGCAAATCAGGAGATTGAAAAGGAGCTTCAAAACATTGAAACAGATCTTCAAAATAGCACTGATAAATTATCAAAGTTCAAAAACTCTGTTGAGAAAAGACAAAACTCTTTAGAAGAGAGCTTTTATGAAAAGCTCCAACAAAACGGAGATAAATTATCAGAGTTCGAAAACTCTGTTGAGAAAAGGCAAAACTCTCTGGAAGAGAGCTTTTATGAAAAGCTCCAACAAAACGGAGATAGATTATCATTATTAAGTGCCGAAACACATACTCAGATCTCTGAAATAACTCAAGATTTTGAGAGTAAAAGTAGCATTTTAGAGACAACAATGCTCGATAAACTTGAAGATACTTTCGCAGACAGCAATGATAAAATCGGTGAAATAGAGCACCTGATTAATGAAAACACTTTAAGTCTATCACAAGCAAATACGGCTCTTAAAAAAGAAATAAACGAACTCAATGGTTCCCTTCAATTAGACATTAACTCCGTTACAAAAAGATTTTCCACCGCAAATCAGGAGATTGAAAAGGAGCTTCAAAACATCGAAACAGTGCTGCACAACAGTGCTGATAAATTATCACAGTTCGAAATCTCTTTTGAGGAAAGGCAAAACTCTCTGGAAG
>JAQWIK010000006.1 GCA_029248915.1 Paracoccaceae bacterium
AAAACAGTAAAGCAGATGGTAACAGTAGCTGATCTAACGAGAACCGCTTTTATGAATGGCGACTTATCTACAGTAATGAGCCCTAGAACAGTAATAGCTTGGGCTCAAAACGCCGATATTTTTCATAGTATTGGTTATGCTTTTAGATTGTCATTTTTGAATAAATGTGACGAATTGGAACGACAAACCGTTGCCGAATTTTACCAGCGGTGCTTTGACGAAGAACTACCAGAAAGCGCAGCCGCAATGAGTGTTAGCTAAAATTACCTTGTAAGATCTTAAGATTTTGATCTGATAGAAAATTATAGGAAGCTGTTTAAAAAATGGCCAATAACTCCGATAATCCAGCAGACCCTTTTAAAAAAGCTTTGGCTGAAGCTACAAAAGTAATGGCTAATAATCCGGAATTAACCATTAATTACACTGTGGATCCCTCAGGTATTTCAGGTGATAGCATAAGACTACCACAGATAAGCCGAAGAATGAGTCGTGAAGAAGTCTTAGTCGCCCGCGGCACCTCTGATGCCCTCGCACTGTATCATCGTTACCATAATGAAAGAACTCATGCCCGTTATCTACCTGAAGGAGGAATAGCTCAAGAGATTTACGAAGCTATGGAAACCGCACGGTGCGAGGCTCTTGGAGCTAGAGACATGCCGGGCACCGCAGGCAACATTGATGCAAAGATAGCATCAGAAACAGACAGGCTTGGATATCGAGACATCAAAGATAGATCAGAGGTCCCACTCTCAGCTGCGGCTGGTTATTTAATTCGGAACCTAGCAACAGGTCGTGAATTACCCGAAGGCGCCCAAAATGTTTTAAACCTTTGGCGCGACTTTTTGGAAACTCAAGCCGGAAAAACGATTGAAAATGTTTCTGATCAGTTAGAGGATCAAAGTCAATTCGCAAAATTCGCTCGTCAAGTAATAACTGATCTTGGTTACGGTGATCAGCTTGGCAACGATCCAGACAATATGAATGATGAAGACGAAGAACAATTTCAAGATGAAACTGATGAGGATAATGATCCAGACAGTACCGGAGAAGAAGACAGCCAGGAAGAAAATAGCGACGCCAATCCGGAACAGTCTCAGGAAGAGCAACAAGATGCCGGCCAAGCTAGTGTTTCGCTTGATGATGATGCATCTGATGATATGTCGGAAGAAACAGAATTACCTGAAGGCGAGTCACCGACCGAACCTCCAGCACCTCAGCCTATTTCTGAGGCTGATCCTAATTATAAAGTTTTTGCCCACGAATATGATGAAGAAGTTCACGCGGAAGAACTTGCTGAACCTATAGAGCTGGAACGCTTAAGAGCTTATTTGGATCAACAGCTAGAGCCTCTAAAGGGCGCTGTGAGCAGATTGGCTAATAAACTGCAAAGACGTCTTCAAGCCCAACAGAACCGAAGCTGGCTCTTTGATTTAGAAGAGGGCATACTTGACGCAGGCCGGCTGGCCCGTGTTGTTGCGAACCCCACAACTCCCCTGAGTTTTAAAATGGAACAAGATACAGAATTCCGGGATACCGTTGTGACACTGCTCTTAGACAACTCAGGTTCAATGAGGGGTAGACCAATATCAATTGCTGCAATTTGTGCTGACGTGCTTGCAAGAACACTCGAGAGATGCAGTGTTAAAGTTGAGATACTTGGGTTTACAACCAGGGCCTGGAAAGGTGGGCAATCGAGAGAGCGTTGGTTGAACGATGGGAGACCTCAACAACCAGGTCGTTTAAATGATCTAAGGCACATTATTTATAAAGGGGCAGATGCGCCATGGCGACGTTCGCGTCCAAATTTGGGTCTTATGATGAAAGAAGGTCTATTGAAAGAAAATATAGACGGGGAAGCCCTCGAATGGGCCCACCGAAGGATGGTAGCAAGAGCTGAACAGCGCAAAATATTAATGGTTATTTCAGATGGTGCACCCGTGGACGACAGTACATTATCTGTAAACCCTGCAAATTATTTAGAAAAGCATCTTCGGGATGTTATAGACATGGTGGACCATAGAAAGTCAGTGGAGTTGCTTGCTATAGGTATTGGTCATGATGTTACAAGGTATTATGAACGAGCTGTTACAATTACCGATGTTGAGCAATTGGCTGGTGCAATGACGGAACAGTTGGCGGCATTGTTTGATACAGATCCTCGAGCTCGCGCTAGGGCAATAGGATTTAAAAAAATTGGCTAGACATGAAAACAGCTTTCTTTCAATCTTTTGAAGATCCATCTGATAGGGAGGAAACCCCTTGCAGGTTATCGGCTATTCAGGAAGAACTGACCAAAAATAAATTGTCAGGCTATGTTGTTCCTCACTCAGACGTTCACCAAGGAGAATATATTGCAGCTTGTGATGAAAGATTGTCTTGGCTTACAGGTTTTACAGGTTCAGCTGGTATTTGTTTCGTTAGTAAAGAAAAGGCTGGGATATTTGTTGATGGCCGGTACGGAATTCAAGCTAAAAAACAAACAAAATCGCCATTTGAAGTAATCCATTGGAATAAACAAAACATCGTACAATGGATTAAAAAGAACATTGTGAAAGGAAAAATTGGGTTTGACCCTTGGCTTCACTCATATACAGAAATCGCTACATTGCGAAACGCTTTTACCAATTCAAGTATCAGTTTTACACCATCTAATAATCTAATTGATAGAGTTTGGTTGGACCGTCCTACAAAGATATCCAAACAAGCAATAAGCTACCCCGTAAAATTGGCTGGACTTTCAGCAAAAGATAAATGTCGGCAGATTGCAAAAGTTATGGAACTAAAAGAAGCGGACTCAGCGGTTATTACATTGCCAGACAGTATTGCTTGGCTTCTTAATTTGCGCGGAAACGACGTAATTCACAATCCAATAGTGCACGCGTTTTTGATAATCCATAGCGAAGGAAACATTGAATTATTTTGTAATAATAATTTAATTATTAATAGTATAAGTGGTTTAGAAAGCTTTATTAAAGTTTTTCCTTTAGAAAATTTCGAAATGTCTCTTTCGGAACTCAACGGGTCAGTACTTGTCGATGAGGCAACTGTTCCCTTCGCAGCCGCCACAATACTTCAAAATAACGGTGGCGAAATTATCTTGGGCGAAGATCCTATAATCTTGCCAAAGGCCTGTAAAAATAAAGTTGAACTAGAAAATGCCAGAATATGCCACGAGCGTGATGCAATTCATATGTGTGAATTTTTGTCCTGGATAGACAGGCGAGATGAAAATGAAATTGATGAAATTGATGTCGTTATAGAGCTAGAAAACATTAGGCGAAAAGATAAAAACCTTAAAGAAATTAGTTTTGATACAATAGCAGCCTCAGGCCCCAACGCTGCACTGCCACATTATCGCGTTAATTATTCAAGTAATAGAAAGATAAAAAAAGGCGATGTGTTGCTAGTTGATAGTGGAGGTCAGTATCTAGATGGCACAACGGATATAACCAGAACAATCGCAATTGGGAAACAATCTGAAGACGTCAAAAATGCCTTTACCCGCGTTTTAAAGGGATTGATATCAATATCAATGTTAAAATTTCCCTCTGGTACCAGCGGTAGAGATATTGATGCATTTGCACGAGCATCTTTATGGCAACTAGGACAAGATTATGCACATGGAACAGGTCACGGCGTAGGACACTATCTTAGCGTCCATGAGGGTCCACAGAGGATATCAAAATTTTCAGGTATAGAATTTAAAGAGGGTATGATTATTTCAAATGAACCAGGCTTCTATGAAGAAGGGCGATTTGGAATTAGAATTGAAAATCTTATTTTAGTACAAACTTCTAAAGTAGGATCCAACAATTCCTTTTTAGAATTTGAAACTTTAACATTTGTTCCAATAGATAGTCGACTGATATCTATTAATTTACTAGACAACAATGAGCGAGAGTGGATAAATAACTATCATAAACAGTGCTGGCAACGAGCAAAAGACCAAGTGACAGTTCCAACAAGAGCTTGGTTAAAAACTATGACAAAACCACTGTAAATTATTTTATGTGAGGAAATTGAAAGTAAAATCAGATATCACTATAAGCGCTGCCTCCGGTAATTGGTCGATCCGGGCTGGTGGTGCTGTTCTTGGTGAGACATCAAAAGCTCTGAAGTTGAATGAAGGTAATAATGCACCAATTTTATACTTTCCAAAGAAAGGCCTTGCTATGGCCTTTTTTGAAAGAACAGACCAAAAAACAACTTGCCCACATAAAGGAACATCAGGTTATTATTCAATCGTTACTAAAAGCCAGACTTTAGAAAACATTGCGTGGGAATTTATCACTCCTAATCTAGTAGTTACGGATTTGCTTGATTATATTGCTTTTGTTCCCACTAGTGCGATCACGATAGAGAGACTTTAAATAGAATGTTGAAACAATTTGATGAAAATAATTGTTAATCCTTAAGTTGTAATAAATGACCAAGAAAAAATCCTTTGAAACATTAAAAAGATATTTTGGCAATCAGTGGTCAGTATCGCCATCAGATTTAGAAAATCACGGGCGAAGCGAGTCATACTTTCCAATCCACGCACCCGACGCTGTAGTGTACCCCATGTCCACTGAAGATGTAGTTTTTCTGGTGAATGTTTGTCAGGAGGCCAAAATTCCATTGATTGGCTATGGGATCGGAACCTCTTTAGAGGGGCATACTGCAGCAATAAACGGCGGTATCTGTGTCGATTTTTCAAAAATGTCTAAAGTTTTAGAAATTGATCCCCAAAACTTGCTGGCAATATTAGAGCCTGGGGTAACCAGAGAGCAGTTAAATACAGAGTTAAGGCATTCAGGGCTATTCTTTTCTGTAGATCCTGGAGCAAATGCAACCCTTGTAGGAATGGCATCCACCAGGGCTTCGGGAACGACCACTATTCGCTATGGTACCATGAGGGAAAATATCCAAAGTTTAGAAATAGTATTGGCAAATGGAAAATGTATAAGTACCAACACAAAAGCAAAGAAATCAGCAGCAGGCTATGATTTAACTTCCCTATTTATTGGAGCAGAGGGAACTCTTGGTCTGATTACAAAAATAACTGTTAAGCTTCACCCCATTCCGGAATTGGTAACCT
>JAQWIK010000007.1 GCA_029248915.1 Paracoccaceae bacterium
ATCAAACTCGGTAACGTTCGCATTGGAAGCGGGCTTATCTAAACAAAAACTCTTCCAGTTTTCTGGTACCAAACCCCCTGATTGGTTTATGAAACGGATAGTTTTTTCGTCTGGAGCTATCAATCCAGTTTGAGCACCAAGCTCCGCAGCCATATTTGATAAGGTCATCCGATCTTGGACCGAGAGATCGTAGATGGCATTCCCAATATATTGAATAGCTTGATATTGCCCACCACCCATCCCAATTTGGCGACATGTTGCAAGCATCATATCTTTGGCAGTTACAAGACGGTTAAGTTTTCCTTTCCATTTTATATAAATGGTCTTTGGTACTTTCAGCCAAATTTCTCCCGTTGCTAAAACGCCTGCCATCTCAGTGGCTCCAATACCAAACATGTAAGCACCGAATGCGCCGCCTGTTGGGGAATGACTATCACCCCCCACACAAAACATTCCTGGTTTTAGATGCCCTTTTTCTGGAACAACCACGTGACAAATACCCTGCTGATCGTAAAAATTTTGTATATCTTGGGTAATAACCCACTTTTTGGTTAATTCTTGAATGGCCCGCGTTTCTTCACTTTCGATTGGTACATAGTGATCTGTGACTACTACCACCTTTTCATTATCCCAAACTTTTCGATTAAGTTTTTCTAAAATGGGCTTGACCCTTCGCGGGCCACCAGAGTCGTGGATCATAGCCAAATCAACTGAACAAACGACTATCTCACCTGGCTCTACTGCATTTCTGCTGCATGCATTTGCAATTATTTTTTGGGCAAGTGTACTCATCATTCAAACGTAGCACAAAAACATCCAATGGAAATATCTTTCCATTATAAGAAAGTTGTTACAAAACTATGTTAAGATTTTATGCTCATGTGTGGAGATGAAAAATGCCAATGATAGAATGTACTTTAATTACGGGCTACGCAGAAAAGACGCGTAAATTGCTAGCAGAACGTATGACAGATGCGGCGTCTGCTACTATTGGTGCTCATCCCGATCAAGTAATAGTAACTATAAAGGAAGTGCTTGCTACCAATTACATGCGTGGCCGTATTAATAGAGAGCCGGCACCAGCTCCTACCGATCCAGAGATTATTGTAAGGGAGTATTTGAGTGCTATGGAAAAAAGAGATCTAGATAAAGCGAAGATGCATCTAGCTGATGAATTCACCATGGTTTTTCCCGGAGGTGTAAATTTCAAGAAAATTGAAGATCTGATTTCTTGGTCTAGTAAAAGATATAAGGAAGTAAAAAAGACATTTGAGAACTTCGATACTTCATTAAAAGGGCTAAATACCACTGTCTTTTGCAGTGGGTATTTGCATGGGACATGGTTAAACGGACAACCTTTTTCCAAAATTCGCTTTATTGATCGCTTCAATGTTTCAAATATGAAAATCACTTCACAGAGTGTGTGGAACGATATGGCTGAAAACTTGCGCTAAAGAGCTTTAAGCCTAAGAAAAGCTATTTTATGAACTTCTGTAATGGCTGTTTCGAATTCTGTTTGATTGCCATTATTAATGCGTTCTTTAAATGAAGTTAATATCCCAGCCCGTGTAAGATCTTTTACAGCTATTATAAAAGGGTGCCCAAATTTTTTTGTGTATTCAAAGTTTAATTTACTGAATTCAGCAAATTCTTCTTTTGAACATTGATCAAGTCCTGCACTAGCTTGTTCGGCGGTAGAATCTTTTGTTAAATTGCCCGAAATAGCGAGCTTGCCTGCTAGTTCTGGATGAGCTTGAAGAAGGCTGAGTTTTATCTTTTCACTTGATGCGTCTACTATTTTCTTCATTCGGTCTGCTAAAAAATAAAGATCGTTATCTTGGGATGTAATTCCTTGAGTAAATAAAATTTCGGCAACCCAAGGGGAGTGCTCATAAATGCCCCCTAGGAGACTTACGATTTCTGCTTGATTTAATTTTTCTAAAACCATTTTTTACTAAGTGCGAATTTAATTTGGAAAACGATAACACAAATTGTAGAATACTTTTGGATAATTTATTTTGCAAAATAAATTTAAAGAAATGAAATTGGAGTTAGCTATGGGTCGTTTGACCACACATGTTTTGGATACTGCCCGCGGAGTGCCGGCGGCTAATTTAGATATAGATCTTTATAAAATAGTAGATAGCTCCGAGCAAAAAATAAAGTCTGTTTCTACCAACATTGATGGTAGATGTGACAAACCTCTTTTAGAGGGGGGTTCATTTAAACCCGGTAAATATAAACTGATTTTTCATGCAACTCCATACTTAGAAGAACAAGGTGATGTTTTGCCGAAAATACCATTTCTAGATCAGGTAGTTATTGCTTTTGGAATTGATGACGCTGAACAGCATTATCATGTCCCATTATTGCTCTCAGCATATGGATACTCTACCTATCGTGGTAGTTGATGGTGGTGACGTGAAAAATTATCTTACTTTTATTTTGAATGGGAAAACCCAAAGAGTCGATAATATCGCTGGTGATATGACTCTATTGAAATGGTTGAGAGACCAAAAAAGCTTAGTCGGATCTAAAGAAGGTTGTGCTGAAGGTGACTGTGGAGCGTGTACAGTTGCTATAGTTAAAACTGATAATTCTGGAAATTTAACTTGGCGATCCGTAAATGCATGTATTGTTTTTATGGGTATGCTTGAGGGGTGTGCGGTTATTACTGTTGAGGGTTTAAATGGACCTGACAGTGAGCTGCATCCCTGTCAAAAAGCGCTGATAGACTTTCATGGATCGCAATGCGGGTTCTGTACGCCTGGTTTTGTTATGTCACTATTTACAGCTTGGTCAAACAAAAGCGGTTTGATGGAAGAAGATATAGATGACACTTTAGCGGGAAATTTATGTAGGTGTACAGGCTACAGACCAATTGTCGAAGCTGGACTTTCACTGAAAACCGCAAAACAACCTCAATGGGAATTAGATCGAAATGAAATTCTTAAAAAAGAACTTTTAAAAATAAAGAGCGCTGAGCCCCTTGAAATTACGGACGGGAAAAATTCATTTTCTGTGCCTACTAATCACGAAGACTTCTCAAAAATCTACGCAGATGAACCCTCGTCTACTATAGTGTCTGGTGCCACAGATATTGGTCTTTGGGTTACAAAGCAAAACCGGAACTTGCCAAAAATGATTTGGACTGGTCGAGTTAAAGAATTCAATAAAATTGATGAGCAAGAGGGTTTTATAATTATTCGACCCGCAGTAACCCATCAGGAAGCCATGGAAAAGTTAGGTGTTAAATGGCCAACAATTAATGCTTTATGGAAGCGTTTTGGATCAGTGCAGGTGCGAAATTCTGGAACGGTGTGTGGGAACCTAGCTAATGGATCTCCGATTGGCGATCTGCCCCCTGCTTTGATTGCGTTGGAATCATTAATTGAGCTTACAAATAGAGATAAAAAGCGAAGACTACCTTTAGACGAATTTTTTATTGAATATGGAAGACAGGACCGTCACGTAGGCGAATATGTTTCTGGAATCTTTGTGCCAAATATTTCAAGGTATAATTTTCGATGCTATAAATTATCCAAGCGATTTGATCAGGACATTTCTGCTGTTATGATGGGGGCAAATATCAGTGTAGAAAAAACAAAGATAAGTAAGGCTGTAATTTGTTTTGGCGGTATGGCCGGTATTCCAAAGCGAGCAATGGAGGTGGAAAAAGCTCTTCTGGACCAACCTTTTGAGCCGCAGTCTTTTATTACGGCATCAAGAAATATAAATATGGATTTTGACCCTTTAACAGACGTTCGTGGTAGTGCAGATTATAGGCGTAAAGCGGCTCAAAATTTGGTGATTAAATATGGGTATGAATTGACAGGCTCATTCGTTCCCAATTTGGCGGATCGAAACCAAGTTGAGAACCTGGTGAGTTAAATGAAAGACACAGATCAACCATCAAAGCAAAAAATAGTTCACAAGGCTATTCGACATGATAGTGCCCATAAGCATGTAAGTGGAGAAGCTAAATATGTAGATGATATAGCTGTACCGCCGAACACTCTGCAGATCTTATTAGGGCAAAGTAAATATGCCCATGCTAAAATTTTAAGTATGGATCTATCTAGGGTTGAAAGCTTCCCAGGTGTGATAAAAGTTTTAACAGCAGCAGATATACCTGGAACAAATGATTGTAGCCCTTTCGCTGGTGATGACCCCATATTTGCTGAAAATGTAGTAAGTTACTTAGGGCAGTCTGTATTTGCGGTTATTGCCGAAAATATCAAAATTGCTCGTAACGCCAGTGAGCTAGCCGACATTAAGTATGAGGAACTTCCGGCTGTATTAACCATTGATCAAGCATTAGAGACAGGAAACGTTTTAGGACCTCCAGCTATAATTGAAAGTGGAAAGGTCGATGAGGCATTAGCAAAAAGTAACAACAAGCTTGAAGGCAAAATCATATTAGGCGGCCAAGAACACTTTTATCTTGAAGGCCAAGCGGCCTATGCAGTTACTGGCGAAGATACTGACATTGTTGTTCATTGCTCGACCCAGCATCCAACAGAAATCCAGCATAAAGTTGCAATGGCGCTGGGGCTATCCAATCATGATGTAACAGTGATAACGCGTAGAATGGGAGGTGGATTTGGTGGAAAAGAGAGCCAAGGCAATCTACCAGCTATAGTCGCAGCACTTGCCGCAAAATTAACTGGTCGGCCGGCCAAATTAATTTATGATCGAGATGACGACTTTATTTTAACGGGAAAACGGCATGATTTTCAAATATCCTATAAAGTAGGTTTTGAAGATAATGGTTTAATTAATAGCGTGATTGTTGATCAGGCAATGCGTTGTGGAATGTCTTGGGATTTATCTGAGGCTATTGCTGCTCGTGCTATGTGCCATGCTGAAAATTCTTATTTTATAAAGAATATGAGAATCACATCCCACCGCCTTAAGACTAACACACAATCTAACACTGCTTTCAGAGGTTTTGGAGGTCCGCAAGGAATTGTTGGTATGGAGCGGGTCATCGACCACGTCGCACATTATTTGAATGTAGATCCCCTTTTGGTTCGGGAACGAAATTTTTATCCCCACAAGACTTCTGCCACACACGGAATAACTCCATACGGACAAACCGTTCACGATTGTATAATCCAGGACATTATTTCTGAATTGAAGAAAACAAGTAATTACGTTGATCGTCGAAAAGATATCGAAAAATATAATAAAAATAGCAAGTTTTTAAAACGAGGGATTTCTCTTACTCCTGTAAAGTTTGGGATTTCTTTCAATGCAAGCTTTTTGAACCAAGCAGGTGCACTGCTGCATGTTTATAATGACGGTTCCGTTTATCTTAATCATGGTGGAACAGAAATGGGGCAAGGGTTAAATACCAAAATTGCTCAGATAGTAGCCAATGAATTTCAGCTGCCGTTAGATACAATTAAAATTACTGCCACTTCGACGGGAAAAGTTCCTAATACATCTGCTACGGCTGCTTCCTCTGGAAGCGATCTAAATGGAATGGCAGCAAAAAATGCAGCAGAAAAAATTAAGTCCAGAATGACTGAATATCTTGCAGCTGAGGCTCAAATTAAGCCTGAAGCGATAGCTTTTGAGGATGGAATGGTAATAGTTGGAGCCAACAGTTACGATTTTGCAGAGGCTGTGAAGCGTTGTTACATGGGAAGGATTTCGTTGTCCGCAACGGGATTTTATTCCACTCCCAAAGTTCATTGGGATCCAAAAAAATTTAAAGGCAGGCCATTTTACTATTTTGCTTATGGTGCTGCATGTAGTGAGGTGGCGCTCGATTTGCTAACGGGTGAGAATCGAATTTTACGAGCCGATATTTTACATGATGTTGGCCGATCACTAAATCCAGCGATAGATATTGGACAAATAGAGGGTGGCTATATTCAGGGTGCAGGTTGGCTAACTACTGAGGAGCTTGTTTGGGATAGTAAAGGTAAACTTCTAACTCATGCACCATCAACTTATAAAATCCCAGCTTGCTCAGATAGACCTCTAGATTTTAGGGTTAAACTTTTCTCTGAAGGAGAAAATTGTGAAGAGACAATTCATAGGTCAAAAGCTGTTGGTGAACCTCCGCTCATGCTAGGAACCAGCGTTTTAATGGCGTTATCACATGCTTTACAATCGGTGAATGGTCGCAGTAGTTATCCAAACTTAAATGCACCTGCAACACCTGAAAGGCTTTTGATGCAATCTGTAGAATTTGATCAAGCTAATGTTTGAATGCGCAGAATTATGCATAAGTCTTTGATTAATCCGAATGGAAATTGGATAGCCGCTGCAAATCATTTGATTGGTGATGAGAAAGCATTAGCCCACGCTATAATTATTTCAGTTCGTGGTTCTGCACCTCGAGAGTTGGGTGCCAATATGCTAATTTCTGAAAATCAAATTTGGAACACAATAGGCGGCGGCTCTCTAGAATTTGAAGTCATGGAGCAAGCTAGAGGATTAATCAAAGAGATTGGCTTAAAAGTAGAAGGCAGCAATAGAAAAGTTTTAAATTTAGCACTTGGCCCCGATATGGGACAATGCTGCGGTGGCAATGTAAAGGTTCTTTTGGAAATTTTAAGTCAGTCAGATATTAAAAAATTGGCAAAGCATTCCCAAAAACTTGTGGCGCTAGAGCACCCATTAAAATCTGGAGCTCCTACGGAAGTTTTGAGAACTGATGATGATAAAAAATTCAGACCATTTTTAAAAAAAGATAGTTTTGTTCTTCCAACAGCTAAAAAACTTGATCCTTTATTTATTTACGGTGCTGGCCACGTTGGCAGGGCATTGGTAAAAATAATAGAACATACGGATTTTGATATTCACTGGATAGATATTGATGAGAAACGATTTCCAGAAGGATCAACATCTACTTTTTCTAAAGTGATTGCCTTAGATCCGGCTCTAATTGCATCTCACGCCCCCAGTAATGCTTATCATGTGATAATAACCCATTCACACCCTTTGGATGAAGCCATCTGTTTCGCGTTATTATCAAAAGATCAATTTCGGTTTTGTGGATTGATAGGATCTAAAACGAAGAATTCTCGATTTAGAAGCCGACTGTCAAAAATGGGTATTAAAGATGAACAATTAAAAAAATTGACCTGTCCCATTGGCATAGATGAAATTAACTCCAAACAACCGGTAAAGGTTGCTATTTCGATTGCTGCCCAGCTTTCAATATGGCAGGAAACAAACGGGATAAGGATAGGATGAATAATGTTTGATTATTTTTGGTTGTGGTCCGAAATGATCGTTCGTTGGGTACACGTGATTGCGGGCGTTGCATGGATTGGCTCCTCCTTTTATTTTATTGCGCTGGATTTGAGTTTAAAGCCTGGAAAAGAATTACCCAAAGAAGCTAATGGCCAGGCCTGGCAAGTGCATGGCGGTGGTTTTTATAACATGGTCAAATATCTGGTCGCTCCTAGCAAAATGCCTGACGAGTTGACTTGGTTTAAGTGGGAGGCTTATAGCACTTGGATTTCGGGTATGGCCTTAATGTCTCTAGTGTATTACGGCTCCACTAGTCTTTATATGATTGATTTAGAAGTTCTTGATATTACACAAGGGCAAGCAGTTCTACTAAGCTTGGGTGGTATTTTAGTTGGGTGGGTGGTTTATGATGGTTTATGCCGCAGTCCACTTGGAAGAAATGACCTGATTTTGGCTCTGTCCGGACTGATTTTTCTCATAATATTATCTTACATTTATACGCAAATTTTTTCTCATCGGGGCGCTTTTATGCAAATGGGTATTTCGATTGGAACAATGATGGTTGCTAACGTTGCAATGGTTATAATCCCTGGTCAGAAAAAAGTTGTAAAGGCGCTTAAAGCTGGCGAAGAGCCAAATCCTATTTATGGAGCTAGAGGGAAACAGAGATCTTTACATAACAACTATCTTACGCTTCCAGTTATCTTTGTAATGCTTGGTGTTCATTACCCAATAATTTTTGCCACAGAATATAGCTGGTTAATTCTTGGACTGATTTTGATAATTGGTGCACTGATAAGACATTTTTTCAATACTAAGCACAAAGGATTGCCAGCGCCCTATTGGACTTGGCTAGCGGCTTCTTTTCTCGTCGTTTGCTGTATATCACTATCATATGTCGGAGGGCCAACTAATGAAGATTACGAGATAAGTAACCTTAATATATCAAAAGACGAAGTACATAATTCCGCAGTCGAATTAGTAATAGAGAGATGCAGTGCTTGCCACGCAAAAGAGCCCGTTTGGGATGGTTTAGCTTTTGCGCCTAAGGGGGTTTATCTTGAAACAGAGGCGCAAATTTTGAAAATGGCAAATGAAATTTATTGGCAGTCAGCAGCTTCCTGGGCCATGCCTCCAGGGAACATAATATGGTTGGATGATGAGGAGCGAGCTTTATTGTCTGAATGGCATAAAAAGTTGAAAGATAATTGAGATAAAAATGAACGAATATCCTCGAGATATGGTTGGTTATGGTCAAAAAAGGCCACGGTCGACATGGCCAGATGGCTCGAAAGTAGCCGTTCAATTTGTTTTAAATTATGAGGAAGGTGCTGAAAATTCTATTTTGCATGGTGATCCAGCTTCGGAAATTTTTCTATCTGAAATAATTGGTGCGGCTCCATTTGAAGGCGCGCGGCATATGTCCATGGAATCAATTTATGAATATGGCTCAAGGGCAGGCGTGTGGCGTATTTTAGATTTATTCAGATCCAGAAAAGTACCCATAACTTTATTTGCTGTCGCAATGGCAATGCAAAGAAATCCTTCAGTGATTGAGCAAGCACTTAAAGATGGACATGAAATCGCATCACACGGATATAGGTGGATTAATTATCATGGAATGCCAAAGTCGGAAGAACTGGCACACATGGAGAAAGCAATCGATATACATAGAGATATTTGTGGCGAGCGTCCACTGGGATGGTACACAGGTAGAACAAGCGAAAACACACGTGATTTAGTTTCAGAAGAAGGTGGTTTCATTTATGATGCCGATGATTATTCAGATGACCTGCCTTTTTGGAGTGCGCAAACAAAAAAGCCTCATCTGATTGTTCCCTATACTCTTGATACAAATGACATGAGATTTGCGACTGCCCAAGGTTTCAATACTGCTAAGCACTTTTCGGATTATCTGATCGATGCATTTGATACATTATATTCAGAAGGTTCGACCGCACCGAAAATGATGTCAGTTGGGTTACATTGTAGGTTAATTGGGCGCCCAGCAAGGTTCAAAGGGCTTGTGAAGTTTTTAGATTATATACTTTCACATGAAAAAGTTTGGATAGCAAAGCGTATTGATATAGCGAGGCATTGGATTGAGAAATTTCCAAGTCCGGGGTTTGAAACTAATAAATAAATAGTAAGGATTTTTGCATGGAAAAGGAGACTCCTCCCTCGGAAGCAATGGGGTTGGTTAATTTGGCTTCCCCTAGAATGGGTACTGAAATCCACTCAGTAAGTGACGATTTTTTTGCTGAAGCCCCTAGAATGTTGCAAGATACAATACCAGTGTTTGTTCAAGATAAATTTGATGATAATGGAAAGTGGATGGATGGCTGGGAGTCTCGTAGACGACGTCAAGGAGGTCATGACTGGTGCATAATAAAATTGGGCGTACCCGGTATAATCAGACTTGTTGATATTAACACTGCGCATTTCACCGGAAATTATCCGCCTGGAGCTATGATCGAGGCGGGGCATTCCGCAGACGGGGATATAAGCAAAGTTGAATGGAAAACACTTGTAGATCAGGTCGATCTAGGTCCTGACTCGCATCACATATTGCCTACAAATACTTTAGGTCCAGTCAATATGGTCAGACTAAATATATATCCAGATGGCGGCGTGGCTCGGCTTCGGCTTTTTGGTGATGTAAATTACGATTGGGAAAATGAAAAAAGTGATATTTGCGAGCTGTCTGCTCTTAAATTGGGTGGATGTATATTAGGATATAATGATGCTCATTACGGTGATGTGAATGCCCTTCTTTCAGAAGGCCGAGGGTCAACAATGGGTGATGGCTGGGAGACACGTAGACGTCGAGAGCCAGGTAATGATTGGATAGTTGTTCAACTGGGCACAACAGGAACTATTGATGAAATAGAAATAGACACCGCACACTTCAAAGGAAATTTTCCTGATATGTGTAGTATTCAAGCTGCTGTGGTTGAAAAGGGCTTTGATCTAAATTTGGCTGAAAAATGGAAAGAAATTTTACCTAAGCAAAAACTATCCGCTGATGCTATTCACACTTTCTCATCGGAAATCATTAAAGATTTTGGTCCAGTAAACGCCGTTCGACTGAATATTTACCCAGATGGCGGTGTTTCAAGGTTAAGGGTATTGGGTCGGGTTGAATTGTAAATGGGTCAACAGAAACTAAAAATTAGAACACTATCTCAAAAAAATTTTAGCTCTTATGGTGAGGTTATTGAGCTAAAAGGTGCAGAAGAATTAGTAATTAATCAAGGCACCACCACTCGATTTAATGCACTAGCTTTTGTTGACGTAGGAGAAGAAGGCGGTGTTCCAATAATATCTATCTTTGAGGGCAAACGTCGACCGGATCCAATTAAGCTAGTCTTAATGGAACGACATCCTTTGGGGTCACAAGCATTTTTTCCATTATCTAATCACGGTTGGATAGTTGTTGTATGTAAGTCAAACGGTTCAGGTGAAAAACCAGATTTAAGTACCATTGAATGTTTTTATGCAAGGGGCGATCAAGGAGTAAGTTACCTAAAAGGTACCTGGCATCATCCATTAATAGTTTTAGAAGCAAGCCAAAAATTTTTGGTTGTTGACAGACAAGGAGATGGGTGCAACCTGAACGAGTTTTCTATTGAAAACTTAGATATCAATATAGGGCCAGATAACTTAATAAACTCTACGTCTGTAGATTAATCAAATTATGTGATAGCTTGTTGTGCTCATGGATAAGTTTTTCCATAGGGACAGTGGTCAATTGCCCTTCACTAACTATTATTTTTCCATTGATGATCGTATAATTTGCCTTCCCTGGACCGCAAAATACTAAAGATGCAACAGGATCCCAATCGCTTCCTGAGAAATCAACATTATTTCTTTTGAAAGCTGTTATGTCAGCAGCATAACCTGGTGCGAGCACACCAATATCATCTCTATTCAAAACGGATGCACCACCTCTGGTGGCAACCTTTAATGCCTCCCTAGCAGTCATAGAGCTAGCTTTGGAATTTACTCTTTGTAAAAGCATAGTTTGACGGGCCTCATTCAACATGTTTCCGCTGTCATTAGAGGCTGAGCCATCAACACCAAGGCCAACTTTTACGCCACTATCCAACATTTGCCTAACGGGGGCTATTCCACTCGCAAGTCGCATATTGGAGCAGGGACAATGCGCGATACCTGTTCCCGTCTTTGCAAACAAATTAATTTCTTCTGAATTCAGCTGTACGCAGTGCGCATGCCAAACGTCATCTCCTGTCCACCCCACAGCTTCAATATATTCACCTGGCCGCATTCCAAACTGCTGTAGGCCATACTCAATATCTTCAACATTTTCCGCAAGATGAGTGTGCAAACCCACTCCATAGGAACGTGCCATCGCTGCGCTTTCCCGCATTAAATCTATACTCACCGAAAAAGGAGAGCAGGGCGCTAAAGCAACACGTTGCATAGAATAGCGACTGTTATCATTATACGTTTCAATAAGTCTTTGACTTTCAGATAAGATAAAAGACTCTTTTTCTGTGAGGGTATCAGGTGGCAGCCCACCTTGCGACTCCCCTATACTCATTGATCCCCTTGTTCCATGAAACCTAACGCCAATGTCTGCTGCTGCCGATAAAGAGTCGTCTAATTTAGCACCATTGGGATAAATATACAGATGGTCAGAAGATGTTGTACACCCACTCAAAGCAAGTTCAGCAAGCCCAAGTGCGGTTGACCAGTAAACATGTTCTGGCCCAATATTACTCCATATTGGATATAAAGTTTTCAACCACCCAAAAAGTTCTGAATTTTGTGCCGCTGGTACTGCACGGGTTAAGTTTTGAAATAGATGATGGTGGGTATTAATCATGCCAGGGATAACAACATGTCCCTTCATGTCTATAGTAGTATCTGCTGTTTGGGGGAGAGAGTTACTTTCACCAACAGCTTCAATGACACCATTACGCGCAAAAAGACCGCCATTTTTTATCTCTGTTTCAACGTTATTTCCGCATCCGTCTGGTTCGTCCATTGTGCATAAAACATCTGCATTTTTTAAAAGTAGTGTCTGATCTGACATTTAGAGTATTCCTTTGTTCAATTCTTTTAACGCCAGATTTAGGTTTAAGAACTTTTCTTTGTTTTTTAATTATCGATTGTCAAATTTACACAAGTAATACTTAATTAATTATGCTTTTGATAAAAGTATTAAAAGGCATTTGTTCCAATTGCATTGACTGTGAATAGACATTTAGCGCCTTTTCTCTGTTCCAAAGTCTTGTCGAAAGGCTTAAAAATTTTTGTTGTAAGTCTTTTTCTGAATATGGATCCTGCCAATCCCCACGGTTAGTCGTTACGCTTGCTTCAAAAGTAGTGCCGTCCTCCATAAAGATTTTTACATGAGCAGGTCTTAAATCGGGAGTTTTTTCTGTCATTAATGGATCTTCCTCTATAACAACTTTTTGGCAAAGCTTTTGGATTGTTTTGTTGGTTCGCATAGCTTCTGTGAAGCTCATTACTCCTGAATCAAGGTTTACAAGTGTCGTTGATATTGCAAAAGGTACAGAAAATTTGCATGCCAAAACATTTCGTGGATTCTGATCTTTTAGTTCTGCTGCAAGATTATAACTTTTGATTTTTATTTCTTTAATTAAATCAAAGCTTTTTAACTCTCTATGGTTTTCAATAAGTTTCCACAACGCATCTAAAGCAGCATGGTTGTAGCGACAACAGGCATGGAGTTTGAAATAATTCCTATTAACTTCAAATCTTCTTCCAATCAAATCAAATGCACTTTTTGTATCAAATCTACTAGACACAACACCGTCAAAAATAGACTTAATCCCATCGCTTTCTCCAGTGAAACCAGCTTTTAAAAGTGATAGCCCTATATGGGCCATTTTATTTGACACCCCAGTATATGAATTTCTAACAGTTGCCCCTTCCAGCATAGTTTTTCGGCTAGTTGCTAGTGTGAGGCTGGAAACAATATTAAGATATTCACCAGCCTGCTGTGTGTCCATTTTATTTAATACAGCCAGGCCTGCTGCAGCCCCTAAACCACCCCAAGTTCCATGTGGATGCATATTAGGATTAAGGTTGGAAGCTAATCCTATTCTTGCCCCAACATCGTATCCAATAATAAAGGCTTTTAAAAATTCTTCTCCTAAAAATTCTTTATTTCTAGCTGCCGCCAAAAGTGCAGGAAAAACATGCATACCAGGATGGCCTTTCGCAAACTGGTGACCTTCATCCATTTCCAAAACCGTTCCGGCCGTTCCAAATAGAAAGCTTATTGTTTCGTCAGCGGCATTTTTAGTGTCATCTAAAATCTTAAAAAGATTTTTATTGTTTGCACCCTCAGATTCGGCAAGTTTGCGAACTTCTGGCTCTGCCATACCACCAATTATTGCACCCAGGCAGTCTGTGACAATTAATTTTGCTGAATGGAAGGTGGCATTAGATATTGAAATATCCTTTGATTTTCCAATAAAATTAGCAAATTTGGTAACAGTATTTTCCATTTCCTTGCCTTATATTGTGTATTTAAATTTCAGCAGTAAACAATTAAGCTTGCCTAACCTTAACATTATATTCTTTACTTTAGGTAAAGATGAAACAGTTCTAAAATATAATTAATACTAAAGGGAGAATAGTATGAATAAATCAATTTTTAAAACGAACACCTCACGGCGTAATTTTTTGGGAGGCACTGCTGCAACTGTAGCTTTAACAGCCGGTGTGGGGACGCCATGGATTGCTCAGGCAGCGAGTAATGTAAAAATAGGACTAATTCATCCTGCTACGGGTTGGGCAGCATATCCTGCAGCTCAGCTTCGTTATGGAGCTCAACTTGCAATTGCTGATATAAATGCCGCCGGGGGTATAAAGTCCATGGGGGGAGCCCAGTTAGAAGCGCTTCTTGGTGACTCGCAGACAAAACCTGAAATTGGTGCTGCTGAAGTCGAAAAGATGAATGAAGCTGGTGTTCATGCAATTCAAGGTTGCTATCAGTCCGCTGTTGGCCTAGCTGCTTCTGCCGCTGCTGCTAAGTACAATATTCCTTTCTCGGTAGATGTTGGTGTTTCGGATAAGCTTGTTCAGCGCGGACTTCCAAATGTGTTCCGTATGGCTGATGGCTACGGGCGAATAGCGCGTGATGCTGCTACTAATTTGGGTGAGATAAATCGCTTAGCAGGAAGTCCTGCTAAAACAGTTATTATTGTTCACGAGGAATCAGAATTTGGAACTGGTACGGCGAAATTGATGACTGCAGCTTTGAAAGAGCATAATATTGAAGTTATCGATACTATTAAGCACGCAAACCCTACACGTAACTTTGATAATGTAGCTCTAAGAATAAAGTCTGCAAAACCTGATATAGTAATGCCCATTAATTATCCGGGTGAGTATGTATTGTTAGCAAAAACATTGCGTCAGCAGAGAGTTGATTTTATGGCAAGTTATTCAGTGCTAGGTGGAGGCTTCAACTTTAAGTTTGTTGATGATCTGCCCCAGATTGCTGACAATATGATCGACGTGAACCACTGGTACAATCCTAGTTCTGCATCAGGGCAAGCTATGAGAGCGAAAACAGAGGCCGATGGTAACTATTTCACCTTTGAAGTCTATTGCGCTTATATGTCTGTAATGTTCTTAGCCGATGGGTTTGAGCGTGCGGGATCAACAGATAAAGAAGCTGTAAATGCTGCTCTTGCTGGCTCAACAATTGATGTTGATTTTATGCCTTATGGCAAAACTGAGATGGTGAACGGTCAAAATATGGGATCAAGAGCTGTCGCTATTCAGGCACAAAAAGGTGATGTGCAAATTATCGCTCCGTCTGAGTATGCCTCAGCCAAAGCAGTTTTCCCTCGCACGTAATAGTTTTATGTAAACAGGCGATCTTTGGGTCGCCTGTTTTTCTTTTAATAGGCAAATTTTTCTATGATTTCAGCCTCTCTATCCATGCTTCCTGCTGCTATTATCAACGGCTTTATGTACGGGGCTATCTATGCCCTTGTAGCCTTGGGTTTGACACTAATTTATGGTGTTTTACATATAATTAATTTTGCTCATGGCGCTATGTTGATGTTGGCCTTGTACGCAGCATTTTTTCTGTTTGACCTGTTTAATATTGATCCGTATTTTTCAATACTTATTGTGACGCCGTGCGCGTTCATATTTGGATATCTAATTTATAGGTATGGAATTGGATCTCTTGCTAAGGGCAAGGATCAAAACATACTACTTATTACATTGGGTTTATCAATCATCATTGAAAACGGTGCTTTGTTTTTCTTCAGTGGAGACCAACAGACCGTGAACCTAACATACGGGTTTGATGCCTTCGATTTGGGTTTTATGTACCTTTCATATCCGAAGGTTATATCATTTTTTGCAGCTCTGTTAATGTGTGCAACCCTCTGGGCTGCTATGAGCCTTACGGATCTGGGGCGCGCAATACGAGCGGTCGCAAAGGAACGACAGGGTGCAAGACTTGTAGGCATAAACGTTGAACATATTTTTGCTGTAACTTTTGGAATTGGCATAGCTTGTTTAGGTGCCGCTGGCTGTATGATGCTTCCTATATTTTACGTAGATCCCTATACGGGTAACATGTTCGTTCTGGTAGCTTTCACTATTGTCGTATTGGGAGGTATGGGTAGTGTGGTTGGCGCTCTTGTCGGTGGATTTATTATAGGAATTACGGAGTCTGTAGGAGGACTTTTATTGGGTGAAAGCCTTGGGCAAATTGGAATATCGTTAATTTTTATTCTTATTTTGATATTTCGGCCTACTGGGTTGTTTGGGAGTAAGGTGTAGTGTTTAATTTGCGACGCCATCTTTCCTTTTTGTTACTAGGAGCACTTGGCCTTATTGTGTTACCTTATTTCATTAGTAGTAGGTTTTATATTGACGTTCTTACGCTGATATTTTTTACTGCTTATTTGGGTCAATCATGGAATATATTAGGTGGCTATGCCGGCCAATTTTCTTTTGGTGGCGTTATGTTTTTTGGAACTGGCGCATATGTCTCTTCAATTTTATTAACTACCTTCGGTTTCCCCCCTATTTTTGGAATTTTTCTAGCAATTCTGGGCGGTGCGTTTTTAGGTCTGATTGTTGGCTATATGTCTTTCCGGTCTGGACTAAAAGGTTCTTACTTTGCTTTGATAACGCTAGCTTTTGCAGAATTATTAAGGGTACTAGCAAACTCTGTGGAGTTTACAGGTGGGGGTGTTGGTCTCTTTCTCACCTACGCCCCTGGCCTAAGTAATTTGCAATTCGAAACTCCAGTTGGATTTTATTACTTCGCTCTAGTTCTAATGTTTATCTCGATAGTGATTGTATACTGGTTAGAGGGATCTCGCTTTGGTGCGCAGCTAGTGGCTATTCGCGAAAATGAAGATGCAGCTGAGGCGTTGGGGATAGATACCTTGAGATGCAAAATTTATGCGATTATGATAATGGGCGCTATGGGAGGTGCAGCTGGTACCTTTTACTCACAAAAGTATCTCTATCTTGATCCACCAATAGCATATTCGATCCACTTGTCTGTTGAGATGCTTCTAGTGACAATTGTTGGTGGGATGGGCACAATTTTTGGTCCGTTGGTAGGTGCCTTTGTATTGCATTCTGTTAATGAAGTGGCCCGACATTTTATTGATACTCCAGGACTAAGTTTAATTGTATATGGTTTGATCCTAATTATTATAATTGGCTACCTTCCAAATGGCTTGATTGGCGCATTTAAGAAAAAAGGGAAAAAATCAGGGTCCAGTTCACTTGATAAAAAACGATCGCGTGAGGACTCTTAAGTTGCTTAGGATAAACAATTTAACAAAAAGATTTGGAGGCTTGGTAGCAGTTTCCTCGGTTGATCTCGAAGTAAATGAAAAGGAAATTGTTTCACTTATTGGCCCAAATGGAGCAGGTAAAACAACTTTATTTGCAATGGTGGCGGGTTTTTTAAAAGCAGATGAGGGTGGAATAAATTTTGAAAATGCCTCTATCGTGGGTATGAAGCCTCACCAAATTTGTCAGCGTGGGATGGTTAGGACATTTCAAATAACTCAACCTTTTGCAGGCCTAACAACCCTACAGAATATTATGGTTGGTGCCTATAGTAATACATCTCAGACAAAAAGTGCGCGGAAAAAAGCTGAAGAAGTTGCTGAAGTTGTTGGTATGACCTCATTATTAAGTCAAGGTGCTGACGGTCTTACAATAGCAGGCCGAAAACGTCTTGAATTAGCTCGAGCTCTGGCAACGGATCCAAAGCTTCTTCTACTTGATGAAGTGATGGCTGGATTAAATCCAGCAGAAATAGATGACATTGTTAAAGTTATTAAGGGGATAAGAGGCCGAGGCGTTACTATTTTCTTAATAGAACATGTTATGAAAGCTGTAATGAACCTATCTGATCGTACATATGTGCTTAATGATGGTAAACTTATTGCCAGTGGGACTCCTTCTTCCGTAGCTGAAAACCCACAAGTGATTGAAGCTTATTTGGGGCATGGTGCTGCCGAAGCTATGGCGGAGGGTGCATGAGCTTAATAAAAGTTGAAAATTTAGCTGCTGGTTATGGACTTGTAGAAGTTTTAAGGAACATCTCGTTGGAAATAAACCAAGGTGAGGTTGTTGCGGTACTCGGCAGTAACGGAGTGGGCAAGACTACTTTAAATAATTGTTTGTCGGGTTTGATAAAGCCAAACAATGGGAAGATATCTTTTGAGGATGAAGTAATTTCCAATAAATCACCTGAAGAAATAGTTGATATGGGTCTAATACATGTTCCCGAGGGCAGAAAACTTTTCCCTAATCTTACTGTTAAGGACAATTTAGAGTTAGGTTCTTACCGGAGGGGTAAAAGCAACCGGGCCTCTAATCTAGAAAATGTTCTGGATATATTTCCAAAGCTTTCTGAGAGAATAAGTCAAACGGCCGGCACACTTTCTGGTGGGGAGCAGCAGATGGTCGCCATTGGCCGAGGTCTAATGGGTGATCCGCGCCTTTTATTGCTTGATGAGCCATCATTAGGACTTTCCCCATTGCTGGTGGAGCAAATGTTCGAATTGATAAAAAAAATAAGTGATAATGGCCTAACTGTTCTGCTTGTTGAGCAAAATGTGACCCAATCCCTCTCCATAGCTGATCGAGCATATGTAATTGAAGAAGGATCGATTGCTATTTCTGGCTTATCAAAAGATCTGTTAAAAAATGCAGATTTAAAAAAGTCATATCTTGGGCTTTGAGAATTTATTTTGCTGTAAAACCACCATCAACGACAATCACCTGGCCTGTAACAAAAGACGCTGAATTAGACAGCAAAAATGCAATTACTTGCGCCACCTCTTTTGCTTCCCCAAAACGCCCAAGTGGTATCTTACTCTTTATTTTTTCATATCGGTTCTGATCGGATCTGGTTGCCTCTGTCATTGGTGTAATTATGGGTCCTGGAGCAACTGTATTTACCCTTATTTGTCGACCTGCCAGCTCTAGAGCGATAGATTTTGCAAAACCATTTAGTCCAGCTTTAGAAGCCGCATATGCAGCGGCATTATCATGGCCTACAAGACCAATTTGGCTAGAAATAAAGATGAGACTTGCTCCAGATTTCAAAAAAGGATTTGCAAATTGAGCGAGTTCAAAATTTGCTGTTAGATTTACATTAATAGTTTGCTTAAAGTCTTCAGCTGTTGTTGCTTCAATTGTTTTTAATTTTATAATTCCAGCTGCCCCAACTAAACCATCTAATCCCCCGTATTTCTCTCCAGCAGACTGAACAGCGGATTGAAGTTTCTGACTATCGCCTAAATCGAGTAGAAAAATATCTTCCGTCAAGGTTGCAGCATTCTTTTGTTGATCGGCACTTTCAATTGTGCCTGCTAGGTTTCCCCCTAAGCTTTTGATTAGTGTTCCAGTTTCATATCCTATTCCACTTCCTAGCCCCGTAACAAAGAAAGTTTTATTGACAAGAGAAATCATTCGTGTCGTCCTTAAGATTATGTTTCTAACTCTAAACAATATATTTTATTTATGAAGAAAATTCTCGTTATTGTTCCGTTTCCAATGTCGAAGGAAAACCTTTTATCTAGGCAGGCGCAGTTAAAGTCTGTGGATATAAGTGAGGGTTTTAAATTTGTATTTAGACCAGTAAAAGCTGCCCCGCGAAACTATGTCAGTCAGTCAGATATGGTTCTCGCCGATATTGGAATACTAGAAGCTGGTTTAGATGCAGAAAAAGAAGGTTTTTCGGCTGTATGCATAGACACAATGAGCGACTCTGGTGTTTCAGCTCTTAGGTCGGTTATGTCGATACCCGTTATTGGCCCTGGAAGGACATCTATGCTGGTGGCAATGTCCCTTGGCTCTAAATTTTCAATAATTACAATGTGGAAAAAATGGTTCCATCTTTATGAGAAAACCATAAATGATCTTGGAATAAAAAGCTCTTTAGCATCTATTAGATCAATAGACGTGGCTCCCGACAATCAAGCGTTATTAGAGGGAAAAGAAGAGGAAATATTTCCTCTTTTAGAAACTGCAGCTAAAAAAGCCATTGACCACGACAATGCAGAAGTAATTATTCTGGGCTCAACTACAATGCATCAAGCACATAGCTTCTTGTCGTCCCGGTTGCCTGTTCCAATAATAAACCCTGGGCCATTAACCTACAAAAAAGCAGAACTACTTTTAAGCTCTGGTCTGTCGCACAGCAGAAACGGTTATCCAACGTCTCCAGTAGACAAAAGCATTATGCTTAAAGCAATGTTGAAGACCGCTTCGGATTTTGATCATTAGGCAGTCAACCTTCTTTATTCAATGTATTTTCACCTGCCATATAAACGCGTACTTCTGAAAAAATACCGTCTTTAAGTGTGAAGAAATTGCAATTTGATTTTGATACAATTTGGTCGTCGCGAAGAACGTTTTTGACTTGAAACCTCACAGCGATCTGATTGCCAATAGGGTCTTTTACAAAATAGAACTCTTTATGCTCAACGGATTTATGGTTTTTCCATAATCTTTTAAACATACTTATGATTTCTTTGTGGCCAACCAACTTAATACCATGAGTTTCAATTGAAAAAACGCAGTCTTCAGTCAATGTTTCAAGAATTGCATCTATATTTTCTTCATCAACACCCTTGAAATAATCAAGTACTAATTCTTCATAGTCAGTTTTTTCCATTCAGAAGTTCTCATAGGATTTAAAAAATTAAGAGATATTTTTTTCACTCTATAATTTTCATATAAAAATGAAGATTTGAGCTGGGATTTTTCCCAGCTCAAAGAGTATCTAGCGCTTAGGTAACGGCATCCAGCTTGGGACTGATACATCAGCGTGTGCAAATTGAGGCATTTTTGATGATAGATCTGCCATATTTTTAATGCCATTATCATTTAAGAATTTCTGAGTGATCAGAGTTGGTGGGACAACAACATTACTTCCTGGATTTTCTCCAGCAAGCATCATAGCAAGTGATCTTACAGACACTTCTCCAACAACGGCTGGGTTGGTCGCAACCGTTGCTGCCCAAGCAGAATCAGGCTCACGCATCGCTGAGATGTCAGCAGTTGAAACATCAGCGGAATATATATCAATTTGATCTGTGAGACCCGCTTCGTCTACTGCTATTTTGACACCTTTTGCAAATTCGTCATACGGCGCAAACACAACAGTAATATCTGAGTTAGCTTGTAACACAGATCTCGCTTGGTTAGCGATTGAATTAGCGATTGGATTATCAAGCGTTCCAAATTGTGCAACTTCTTCAATGCCAGGATTTGCAGCTTTTATATCTTCCCATGCAGCGTGTCGCCGATCTAGTGGAGCTATACCAGGCACATAAACATATCCGGCTTTCCAAGAAGTACCATTGTCTTTTACCGCTTGTTCTAGAGCCAGCTTGCCAAGTAGGTAATCGGATTGCTCTACTTGGGGTATTGCAGAATTTTCAACATTAACATCAAAAGCAACAACTTTTATTCCTGCATCCACTGCTCGTTGAGCGGCATCTCGCATACTTTCGGTCAATCCATGTTGGATTACAATTCCGTCAACTCCAAGCGCTATAGCTTGGTCCACCATATCTGATTGAAGAGCTGCATCTTGTCGACTATCAAAAACTCTCAAATCAACACCTAAAGCTGCTGCTTGTGTCTCCACCCCAGATAAATAAGCTTGAAAAAAGTCTCCAGTTGAAAGGTATCTAACAAGAGCAATTTTTACGTCACCTGGGTTATCAAACGGAGCGGGCATCCCGCCGGCAAATGCGGAGGTTGATAGGGTCACAGGTAATGCAACCATTCCTCCAATTAATTTAAGTAATGTTCTTCTAAACATAGTTTTCTCCCTAGTTTGTTTAAGTCATTTATTAATGACCACTTTTGCGCCCACTAAAAGAAAGGGCAAATGTAAAAATCAGTGCAATAACTAAGACTGCACCTTTTACAAAATCTTGTGTATAATAGGGCGCATTCATCATAGTTAATCCTTGCAAAAGAATACCTACAAAAATAGCGCCAATCGCTGTGCCAAAGGCATTAGGTTTAGCTGCGCCAAGAACGGCAAATCCTATTAATGCTGCAGCGACTGAGTCCAATAATAGGTTATTTCCTGAGGCAATATCGCCTCTACCCAGGCGAGCAGAAAGCAAAATACCACCGATAGAAGCCATTACTCCGGATATAACGTAAGCTAAAATTTTATATTTATTCACATTAGCACCTGCAAGTGCTGTAGCTGTTTCATTCGATCCAATAGCATACATCAATCTTCCATGCCGGGTTAACTCAAGAAAAATCCAAATTAATACTCCTACAAGAATAAAAATAATAACTGGTACGGGAATAAGTTTTTCTAAGAAAAAATCCAGTCTATGCCTTCCCAGCCATAAAAATGCCTGAGAGTATACTCCCTCTGTAGTCGAACCATCTGGTAATTTCATTCCTGTGGAAATTGAGCGACCTTCAGTTGGAATACGCTGAAGTCCAATTAAAAGAAACATCATTCCAAGAGTTGCTAGTAGATCTGGCACCTTGGCTTTTACTATTAGTAAACCATTAATAAAGCCGACTGCCGCGCCCATAAATAAACATGCAATAATTGCACTGAAAGCTGACATTTCCAAGACAACCATAACATATGCTGAAAGCATAAGGGCTGATGTTGCTACTGAGCCTATAGAAAGATCAAAACCATCTACCACTAAAGTCGCTGTTACACCTAGCGCTAAAATACCCGTTATAGAAACAGACTGAAAAATAAAAACAGCAGACCGTGGTCCAGCAAAGCCTTCGGCCGCTATAGAAAAGAAAATTACTAGTCCCGCGAGTAAAATTAGAAACCCATACTTTATCGCAAAACTTCTTGAACTCATCTTTTGAACATTAACCATATTTAAGTTCCATAACTTGAACTATTTAAATTAACAGAACGACCACTAAAACTTGATACTATTTCTGGTATGTTTTTACTCTCGTTTTCAAACTCACCAACAAGATTACCTTCGTGTAAGACTATAACTCTATCTGCTATTTCTAACGCTTCATCAAGTTCTGCGACAAATATTAGTGTTGCCCTTTGGTCTGATGTTGAACGTATTTGTAATCCAATATCCCGCCTGGCCTTTATATCCACTCCTTGAAAAGGTTCGTCTAAAAGAAGAACTGAAGATTCTTCCGCTAACCATCTTCCGACCATGACTTTCTGCTGGTTGCCGCCTGATAGCGTGGTTACGGAGTCCATTTCAGATTGGCAAACTATTCCTAGTTTATCTATAGAATTTTTGGCATTTTTTCGAAGAGTTTTGTTACGTAGAAAAGAAAGTTTACTATGCCTTTTGAAGAACGGTAATGCTAAGTTGTTAGAGATATCAAACTCTGAAACTATAGCGTTTGACGCTCTATCTTTTGGGCACATAAAAACTCCAGCTGCAATAGCTTCCTTTGGACTATTAGGACTATAGGAATTTGCGTTCAAAGTCATTTTTGCCTTTGAATTATTATTCAATCCAAATATTTCTGACGCCAGATTAGTTTTTCCACTACCTATTAGACCGGTAATTGAAACGATTTCATTTTCATAAAAAGACAAGTCAAAGGGAGTGCTGCTATCAGATAATTTAATACCTTCTAAATTTAATACTACACGTTTTCCTTTATTTGTTTTAATTGCAGCCTGTGATAGTTTTTGGCCAAGCATCGCTGTTACAGCTCCCTCATAATCGAGAGGTTTATCTTCAAAAAGTCCTGAAATTGTTCCGTCTCGCATGGCGACTATACGGTCAGCAATACTATTAATGTCAGACATTCGGTGGGAAATGTATAAAATTGCAACACCTTGTTTTTTTAATTTTTCTAAAAGTACGAAAAGCCTTTTGGCTTCATTTTCAGAGAGAGAAGATGTTGGTTCATCCAGGATAAGCAGTTTTGGAGAATGTGACATAGCGCGGGCTATGGCAATCATTTGCTTATCGGCTGGACCCAAGTCTCTTACTAAAGTGGCTGTGTTAATATTAATATCCATAGCTGAAGCAATCTTATTCGCCTCTTTTTTCAGCTTTTCTGAATTTATAAAAAACCCTGAATTTTGTTCTGCAAGCCTATCAATCATCAGGTTTGAAACAATGTCTAAATCAGGAATTACACCATTATTTATTGATTGGTGGACAGTTACAACTCCAGACTTAAATGCGTCAGCAGGTGAAATTGGATCAAAACTTTTACCAAAAAGAAATACTGATCCCGCATCTGCTTGATGTACGCCACATAGTATTTTTACTAATGTCGACTTTCCCGCACCGTTTGCACCCATGAGAGCAGTAATTTTACCAGCCGGCAAATCTAAGTTGATTTCCCGAAGAACTTTGTTTGGTCCGAATGACTTTACAATTCCAGAAATTTGGCAAGCAATTTTTGACATTCCGCTCTCCCATCAAAAATCTTAACCTAACCTTTTCAATTGTCAATACTATTGACAAAAGTCAAAATATGCCAATGCTTGATAACGTTCGCTTTTAAATAAAATTTAAATGAGGAGGAGCGATTGTATGTCTTCAGAAAAGTATGAGCCTCTTACAATTGAAACACTTGCCAATAGGTTAGTTACAGTTGGCGATATCTGTAAAATAGTTGGTGATGACAAAAGCAAATGGAAGATTGATGAAGTGGGTGATGGAAATCTGAATTTGGTTTATACGGTTTCGAGCGACTCAGGGAATATTATTGTAAAGCAGGCCCTCCCTTATGTGAGGTTGGTAGGTGATAGTTGGCCGTTGCCTCTAAGCCGCTCATTTTATGAACATGAGGTTTTAGTTAGGCAGGCGAAGCGTGACCCTGGGAGTGTGCCCGAAATAATTTATTTTAACAAAGTACAAGCCATCATAGCCATGGAAATGCTTCTGCCGCACGTTATTTTAAGGAAAAAATTAATAGCTGGAGAATATGTTGGTGGATTGGCACAAAGGCTTGGAAAATTCTGTGCGCGCACGGCTTTTAGGGGTTCTGATTTATCGCTTCAAACGGCTGATAAAAAAAGTGACACAGCAATGTTTCAGGGTAACCTTGCCTTAATGGGGATCACCGAAAGTCTAGTATTTACAGAACCTTATTTTGCAGCAGAAATGAACCATCACACAGACGGTCTAGATCCGATTGTTGAAATACTTAGATCAGACATCAAAATGAAAACTGAAGCTCAGAAGATGCTAATGAAGTTTACAGCAAATACTGAAACTTTGTGCCATGGTGATTTACACTCAGGTTCAGTAATGTGTACCGATGATGAAACAAAAGTTATAGACCCAGAATTTGGTTTCTATGGCCCAATGGGCTTTGATCTTGGAATGCTAATTTCCAATTATTTGATGGCATATTTCAGTCAACCAGCGCATCGTGAAAGTAAGGCATTAGCAGAATACCAAACTTGGATATTGAAAGTGATTGAAGGGACCCATGAAGCATTCCAGCATGAGTTTAAAAGCCTTTGGAATTCTGAACGAACAGGTATTTTGTTTCCCAAATCAATGTTTGAGGATCAAGGAGATAGCTCAGAAGTTGCACTTAATGAGATGCTTGAACACATTTGGCAAGATGCTGTTGCAATAAGTGGTATTGAAATGCATAGGCGGGTCTTATCGCTCGCGCATAATGCAGATTTTGAAGAGATTAGTGATACTAAAAAAAGGTCTCAGCTGGAGGCCCGAAATTTGATGATGGGACGCGAGCTAATTTTAAATAATGATACGATTAAAGATGTTAGTGAGCTCACAAATATGGCAAGAAAATTCAACTTGGAGAATTTCTTATGAAGGTAAAGGGAAACCACTATCGGTCAATTTGGTACGATCATAGCGATTTTGAGGTAAAAATTATAGATCAGCGTTGGTTACCCCATGATTTTAGAATTGTTTCTTTAACAAATTTAAATCAGTTCGCTGTAGCAATCCGTGACATGTGGGTAAGGGGCGCACCTCTTATAGGTGCTACTGCTGCTTATGGGGTGGCAATATCTTTAAGTAATGACGCTTCAGATTCTGGCTTAAAAAATACATATGATACTTTGATAAAGACCCGTCCAACAGCAATTAATCTGAAGTGGGCTTTGGATCGTTTAATCAGAGCACTTAAAGACGTCTCCGAGGTGGATCGGGCTTCTCGAGCATTGGAGCTTGCTCATCAAGTGGCAGAAGAAGATGTTGGAATTAATAAAAAAATTGGAGAGCATGGGTTAGAGATTGTCAAAAATATAGCATCTAACAAACCGGCAGGTGAACCTGTGAGAATGTTAACACATTGTAATGCAGGTTGGCCTGCTACGGTTGATTGGGGCACAGCTACATCACCAATGTATCATGCTCACGAAGCAGGTATTCCAATCCACATTTGGGTTGATGAGACCCGACCCAGAAATCAAGGTGCAATGACAGCCTGGGAGCTTGAGAGTCACGGAATTAGCAACACTTACATAACAGATAATGCTGGTGGACATCTTATGCAGCGGGGACTCGTTGATATGGTTATTGTCGGTACTGACCGAACGACTGCGCAAGGCGATGTTTGCAACAAAATCGGTACTTATCTAAAAGCTCTAGCGGCGTTTGACAATAATGTGCCGTTTTATGTAGCGCTGCCTTCACCTACAATAGACTGGACTATTAGCGATGGCGTCACAGAAATCCCAATTGAAGAACGAGCCTCGCGAGAGGTTACCCATGTTTTGGGACACCACGAAAAAAATAGTATTGAAGAAATTAGAGTTACTTCAGAGGGCATTTCTGGCGGCAATCCAGCTTTTGATGTTACCCCGAATAGATTGGTTACTGGTTTGATAACTGAAAGGGGTATTTCTGAAGCATCAGAAAGTGCTTTAGCCGAAATGTTTCCAGATTTAATAGGATCTTAAAATATGATTAAAAATAATTATAAAAAAAGCGATGCTGAATCTTATATTGATAAAGCAGGGCAAGTTGTTGCTGACCAAGAGCTTGCTCTTAGAGTTTATACATCAAGAATAATCGGACAAAATCCTGATCTTGTTATGCATGGTGGCGGCAATACTTCTGTTAAAGTTGAGCGACAGGATCTCTTTGGAAATACCAAAAAAGTAATACATGTAAAGGGATCAGGCTGGGACTTAGATACAATATTAGCGCCTGGACTACCTGGATTATGGCTGGATTCTTTGAGAGATTTGCGACATCTAGATAAGTTGTCTGATGAGGATATGGTGAATGTGCAGAGGGCTAATTTGCTGGATAGTTCAGCACCAAATCCGTCGGTTGAAACACTTTTGCATGCATTTCTTCCGCATAAATTTGTTGATCATACACATGCAACACCATTTTTGATTCTCGGTAATCTCCCAAATTCTGAAGAAGTTTGTAGAGAAATATTTGGTTCAAGATTGGGAATAGTACCGTATATAATGCCTGGTTTCGCTTTGGCAAAAAAAGCAGCTGAAGTTTATGATCAAGATCCCAGTGTTGAAGGGCTAATGTTATTAGGTCATGGCCATTTTGCTTTTGGTGAGACAGCTGAAGAAAGCTACAATCAGATTATTTCACATACACAAACTGTTGCAGACTATTTTAAGCTTAAAGAGCCAACGGCTCTTAATGTGAAATCTAGCCATAAGTCTCATGATGTTTTACCAGTGATACGGGGTCTTATAGCGGATATGATTGGTCCAACTGCTGCCATGCCAATTATTGATGTTAGAAATGGTCCAGAAGAAATGCAATTTCTTAAGAGAAATGATTTGGATAGCTTATCGGAGCGGGGAACCGCGTCACCAGACCATGTTATTAGGATTAAGGGTCGCCCGCTAGTTTTACGCAAATCAGTTTGGGAGCAGGGTAGTTCTGCTATTAAAGAAGCGCTTAAAGATTACGAAGATGAATATAGGGCCATGTTTAAACGTCAGGCGGCTAAAGCTACCCAACCTAAAACTATTCTTTCTCCAGATCCCAAAACTATATGGATGGAAGGAGTAGGTCTTTTAGGCCTCGGCACAAATTTTAAAGCAGCTAGTATAGCGGGTGATCTTGTCGTTCAGAATGCTCGTGTTAGATCAGTTGGTGAAGATGCAGGCGGATTTTATCCTATTTCTGAAAAAGATTTATTTGATTGTGAATATTGGTCATTAGAACAAGCCAAATTGGGCAAAGGGAAAGCCCCAGCGTTTCAGGGAAAAGTGGTAATGGTTACTGGCGGATCTGGAACGATTGGGTTTGAAACAGCAAAGGCATTTGCTTCTTTAGGTGCACAATGTTTTTTGATCGACATGAACCAAGAAAATTTGAATTCTGCTATAGAAAAATTAGGAAAGGGTCATTTTGGGAAATCGCTAGATGTAACAGATCCAGAGGCGGCGAGAGAAGCCATAAAATCCGTTATAGATGCGTACGGAGGTCTTGATATACTTGTTTCCAACGCAGGGTCGGCGCAATCTGGAGCAATGTTAGATATGCCAGGCTCTTCGGTCAGGAAAGCTTTTGAGTTAAACTTTTTTTCTCATTATGAGTTTGCAAAAGAAGCAGCAAACTTGATGAAAGTACAATCCAGAGGCGGCCAGATTTTGTTTAATATATCGAAACAAGCTGTAAACCCGGGTAAAAACTTTGGTGCATACGGGATGCCAAAGGCAACTACTTTTTTTATGATGCGACAGCTTGCGTTGGAGCTAGGGGGTGATGGTATCCGCGTTAATGGAGTGAATGCTGATAGAATAAGATCGGGTTTGCTTACAGACAACTTTATCGCTGAGCGTGCAAATGCCAGAGGCGTTTCTGAAGATAGCTATATGGCTGGGAATTTGCTAAATGCAGAAGTCAAAGCAAGTCATGTAGCAGAAGCGTTTGTTTCACTTGCGCAAGCTGAGCGAACAACTGGTCATGTGATGACAGTAGATGGTGGTAATGTTGAAGCTTCTTTGCGTTAATAAGAAATAACGAAAACCTATGTTGATAAAGAGCCACAACGAAACCGAAGTTAAGGTAGCATATTCGACAAAGGACGAGAATTATTTAGCTAACATTGCTCTGTTGTATTATCAGGAGGGCCTAAATCAGGGTCAAATTGCGGATCGCCTCGGGCTTTCTAGGGCGACTATAGTGAACTATTTAAAAGAGGGTCGAGACCGTGGTATTGTAGATATCAGGGTCAACGGCGAAAGTCTTCGAACATCCTCGACTGGCCAAGAATTGCGCAAAATGTTTAACCTTGCTGATGTCTACATAGCCAACAGCGGCCCTAAATCTAATTATTCATTGGCATTGCGACAAACTGCACGGGTGGCAGCTCTAGCTTTTTACAATATTATTGAACCAGGTGATGTAATAGGCGTAGCATGGGGTGAGACCCTCAGGTCCATTGGAGAAAATCTTCCCAATCGAAAAATTGCAAACACCTCTGTTTGTCAGATTATAGGGTCAATGGAATCGGACAGGGTGCTAAGCGCAGAGGATTGTGCAATTCAAATAGCCAACAGAATAGGTGCGCAATGTTACACGTTACATTCACCTGCAATTCTTTCTAGCAGGTCATTAGCCCAAGAATTAAAGCAAGAAGAAACAATCAAGGCACAATTGAAAAGGCTAAAAAACCTTAATGCTATAATCACTTCTGTTGGTGACCTTTCAGATAATACCCACATTCTCTCTTCAGGTATAATAAGTGAAAATGACTTGGAAGAAGTTAAAGATGCTGGAGGCGCTGGTTGGTTATGTAGCGGTTTTATTCAAGCAGACGGAACCATGCTTCCTCACCGCCTTGAAGAACGTATGATAGCAATCCAATTAGAAGATATTCTGAGCACTCCAAAAAGAATCTTGGTTGCTTCAGGATTAAAAAAAGTATCAGCTGTAGTGGCTGCATTAAGAGGGAAATTTGTCACACATGCTATTCTTGATTTTGAGCTGGCGCAAGCAATCTTGGACCAAAGTTGATAATACAATTTTAAATCGAAATTATAGAATAAAATGAAACCTAAATGATAACCATAGAAAGGAAAACTTTAATGAATTTTAAGAAGAAAATTTCAAGTTTATTGCTTGCTGGAGCGGTGGCTTGTGCGACACATGCGAATGCATCAGATGAATTTTTTGTATACGTTTCACCGGATCCGATCGGAGTTAACGCTTTTTTAGAAATGGGCAAAATTGGTATTGAGGCCGCAGCGGCAAAATATAATGCTGATGTTCAGACTTATGAAAGCACCTCAGCTGTTGCGAGGCGGGAAAATGTTGAAGCAGCTCTAAATGAAGGCGCTTCACTCATTGTTGTATTAGGATTTGAATTCAACGACATTATATCTGAACTTGCTCCAACTGCCCCGGATGTGAACTTTTTAATCGTTGATCAGTGTCTTAGCGATTTACCCGCGAACGTGCATTGTGCCGTATTCAAAGAATATGAAGCAAGCTATCTAACTGGTGTAGCTGCAGGTATGATGACAAAAAGTAATAAAGTAGGCGTTGTTGGCGCATTAGATATACCCTTTTTACACAGATATACAGATGCCTACAGAGATGGCGCAAAAGCAGTTAACACCAATGTGGATGTAGAAATTCGTTGGGTTGGGGGTGACAACCCGTTTGGTGATCCAGTGCGTGCTAAAGAGCAGGCTCTTGCAATGCATGCGGCAGGTGCTGACATAATTTTTACAGCAACAGCAGGCGGTGATTTTGGTGTTTTTGAGGCTGCAAAGGAAAACAACTTTAGTGTTTTTTCAGTGGACGTAAATAGATGTCTTGATGCACCAGGATACGTCATTGATAATACATTAAAAGGCGTCGACGCAGCATTATTAAACTCGGTAGACGCTATAATGTCTGGTGCTAAGTCGAGCGTATCAGCCGTTGGGCTTAAAGAGGGTGGAATGTCCGTGATTGCTCTTGATGCGGATAGATTAGCTGATAGTAAGTGCCTGATTGCTGATCACCCAGACGTTGTAAGCAAAGTACGGGAAGTGGCGGCTGCTATCATTAATGGTAGTTTAACACTTTCTGACCCAATGTTTGCTCAATAATGTAAATAGGAATGTTTGCTCAACTGCATGACATTTCTGTAAATTTTGGTGAGGTTAGGGCTTTAGACAGCGTATCGTTGGATATAAGCCCTAACCAAATTCATGCTGTAGTAGGTGAAAATGGTGCTGGGAAAAGTACCCTAATGTCTGTTCTTTTTGGCCTAAATGTTAATTACGGTGGCCAAATTTTCATAAATGATACCCGTAAAACGTGGGCCACACCGAGTGATGCTATCAAAGCTGGCATTGGAATGGTGCATCAGCATTTTATGCTCATTGAAAGTATGACAGTTTTAGAAAATATTATTCTAGGGTCTGAACCTAACAAATACCTTGGGTTTTTAGATTTTCAACTTGCTGAGAAGAAAATATCTAACTTACTTGAGACCTATAATTTCTCAATAAACCTACACCAGACTGTAGATAAATTATCTGTTGGGCAGAGACAGATGGTTGAAATATTGAAAACACTTTATAGATCAGCAGAATTAATAATTTTAGATGAACCTACAGCGGTATTGACCCCAGCGGAGAGGTTAGACCTTTTTAATTCACTTCAAGATTTTAAGAATGCTGGAAAATCAATAATACTGATTACACATAAAATAGATGAAGTTATTGCGAACGCCGATCATGTAAGTGTGATGCGCGCTGGTCAGCTTATTTCCTCTTTGCCAATCGATGGTACTTCCCAAACACAGATAAGTGAAGAAATTGTAGGCGTAAGCAAAACTAAAAGCATCTCTCGAAAAAAAATTAAAGCAGGATCAGTCAAACTGAATTTATCTAATTTAGATATTCTTGGAATGCCACAAATCGGTAATGCTTTTAATTTAGAAGTGAAGGCAAGTGAGATAGTTGGTATAGCGGGCGTGGCTGGCAATGGCCAATCGGAATTGATAGAAGCTATAATAGGTTTGCGATCATCTAAATCTGGATTTATTGAAATTTGCAGTAGGGATGTAACAGGTGCAGATATCTCCACTAGGCGGGATGTTGGCCTTTGTTATATTCCTGAGGATAGACAAAAAAGAGGCTTGGCCCTAGGTGCGCAACTCTCAGAAAATGCTTCTATATCTTCATTGGTATCAAAAGCTTTTTCAAAAGGTCCTTTTTTAAGAAAAACAAAAATTAGGAATTTCACTGAAGGTCTAATTAAAAAGTTTGACGTAAAAGCGTCCAGCCCTTCAGCTTTGGCCAGCAGTCTATCTGGCGGAAATAAGCAGAAACTAATTATAGCTCGCGAACTATCTTTAGAGTCAGATGTAATTATTGCCGAAAACCCAACTTGGGGTGTTGATTTAGGTGCAATTAATCAAATACATCACGAACTTTTATCTATGCGTGAAAATGGCCATGCTATTCTATTAGTTTCGTCGGACTTAGATGAAATTCTCACCCTATCAGATAGAGTTTTAGTAATGTTTGAGAGTGAGCTATCGCAAAGTTTTTGCACTGAAAAAGTTACGCGAGAAGAGCTTGGAAAACTTATGCTGATGAAAGCATCTGATAAAAAAGAACAGAAAAAGATAAATACGGCATGAAGCAATTTAAATTTTTATATTTTCTAAAACATAACACCGTGCGGTATTTCATGACTGCACTATCTTTGTTTTTTATATTATTGTTATTGCTGAATTTGGCAGATGCGAGTTTTTTTGAAGCAAGTCAGGCCTTTTTAAAAAGTGCGTTTGGTGGAAGAAGATATGCATATTTATATGTTACTATTTCCCGCTGCGCCTTAATAACTGGAATGGCTATCGCCGCGCTTATCGCATTTCGTGCTGGCTTAATAAATATTGGCGGAGAAGGTCAATTAGTTATTGGTGGTTTTGCAGCAGCATTTGTTTCAATTTATAGTGGAGTAACGGGCGTTCCAGGTATTATTCTTGCGATTTTAAGTGCCATGATCGGTGGTGGATTATGGGCAGTTTTAGCAGGGCTTATGAAGCTTAAGTTGGGTGTACCTATTTTAGTTGGAACGTTGCTGTTAAATTATCCAGCCAGATATATTACTTCTTATTTTGTGAGCCACCCATTTAGAGATGTGGCGTCTGGTATGCCCCAAACCCTCTTGCTCGACAAAAGTCTTTGGTTGCCCTTTATAGAGGGAACTAGGTTAGACACAGGGTTTATATTCATCTTAATCGTCTATGGTTTTGTACTGATTTACAGCCATAGAAGCGTTCCTGGATATCACGCCAAAATGACTGGACTTTCAATAGAATTTGCCGCTACTTCAGGTATTAATATTTTTAACACGACTTTAAAAACGCTCGCTTTTTCCGGTGCAATTGCCGGCCTTGTTGGTGCAATTGCTGTTCTTGGTATTCATCATCGTTTTACTGATGGGATGTTGGTTCAACCATTATACGCATGGACTGGTATTGTTGCTGCTCTTCTTATAAATCTGGTACCTTGGGCAATTCTACCAGCGGGTTTCTTTTTTGCCTCGTTAACCAGTGGAGCCTCGGGCATGGAACGAACAGCCGATGTTCCAAAAGAAATCGCAATCATAATTCAGGGAATTATAATTCTATTTGTTGCCTCAAGAGCTACTGGCATTGCTTCAGATACAAAGAATAAGGAAGAAGGTAACTGATGCTGGCCGACTTATTTGATCCGGCTTTTGCTGACTCAGTTGCAAGAATTGCGGTTCCCATTTTGCTTGCATCTTTAGGGGGCGCAATTTGTCATAGAGCAGGAGTTTTTAATATTGCCCTAGAAGGTTTTATCTTGATGGGAGCTTTTGCTGCTGTTCTTGGAACCTTTATGTTGGGTCACGTTTTTTGGGGCGTTTTATCTGCCATACTTGCCGGAATTTTTATGGGTTTATTATTTGCAGAATTTCACCTTCGCAGGCCAGGAGATGCAATAGTCGTATCGATCGCACTCAATCTAATAGGGCTCGGATTGACTACATATTTGCTTAGATCTGTTTTGGGCGTTAGTGGTGTTTTTCAGAATGAAGCCCTTGGTAAAATAACTGAAATAAATCTTCCCGTAATAGAAAGCTTACCTGTTTTTGGTTCCTTTCTAAGTGGGCAGTCTATTCTCTTTTATGTGTCTATATTCTTAGTTATTTTGCTCCATTATATTTATTCGAGACATAAACTAGGGTTTTGGATGCGTGCAGCGGGTGAAAATCCATTGGCTTTGAAAACAGTTGGTATTAAGCCAACGCCTGTTAAGCTCTTGGCTCTTGTTCTTTGTGGTGTTTGCTGTGGTTTGGCTGGTGCACAATTATCGATATCAAATGTAAGCCTTTTTGTTGAAAACATGTCAGCCGGTCGCGGATGGATTGCCGTTGTTATTGTATTGGTTACAAATGGAAGGCCCATACCCATTTTAGGATTAGTTCTTTTGTTTGGGTTTGTTGATAGTCTCTCATTGCGTCTGCAAGGATTTGGGTTCCCGCAACAATTTACTGAAATGATGCCTTATATAGCATCTTTGGTAGCATTAATATTTGTATCAATTAGGCGGATGAAAAATTTAGTAGGTATGAGGGGGTATGATAATGGATGATATTTTAATTAAAGACGCCTTAATTGTCACATGTGATGGATCTCATTCCATTATCGAAAATGGTGTGATGGCCGTTAGTCAAGGCAAAATAACGGCATTAGAGCAAACTGGTACAAGTGCTGCGGAAAACCTTAGTGCAAAAAAAATTGTCTCGGCAAATGGCAATATATTAATGCCAGGTTTAATAAATATGCATTGTCATGCTGCTGATAGTTTGTTCAGAGGGCTCGTTGAAAACCTTCCTCTTGAAGAATGGTTGGGACGTGTCTGGATAGCAGAAAAAGCCATACTTACTCCCGAGACTACTTACTTGGGCTCTATCTTGGGTTTGGCGGAAAACCTTTTGAGTGGATCGACAACCGTTATGGATATGTTTTGGTATCCAGACCAAACTGTTAAAGCTGCAAAAGATTTGGGTATGCGTATATCTACCGGTGGCATCTTTTTTGATTTGCCAGGAATAGGTGGGCGTTCGCATAAAGACTTCATCTTCGAGGCCAATAATTTTTATCAAAAACACTCTTCTGATGACAGTGTAATTCCAGCTGTCTTGCCTCATGGAAGTTATACTGTTTCTCCACAAAATTTAAGTGAGGCCAAAAGTATTGCAGATAGACACGGTATGCTATTTTGCACTCATGCTGCAGAGACCCAAGCCGAGCAAAATGATATAAAGGCACGCTATGATAACTCGGTCATACGGCACTTAGATAAGCATAAATTGCTCGGTGAAACCTCAGTACTGGCTCATTGTGTCCATCTTGACGAAAAAGAGATTTCGCTTCTAGCGCAAAGCAAGACAAATATTGTCCTCAACCCAATGTCAAATCTTAAGCTGGGGTCGGGGATTGCTCCAGTAAAAGCAATGCATAGAGCAGAAATAAATCTGACAATTGGAACCGATGGGGCAATCAGTGGAAATGACCTAGATATGTGGTTGGCAATGCGTTTAACTTGCGGTTTGGCAAAAGGCGTAAATATGGAAGCTGATGCTTTAACGGCTGAGCAGGTACTTCACATGGCAACCATTAATGGTGCGAAGGCATTAGGTAAATCCAACACACTTGGTAGTCTAGAAATAGGAAAAAATGCAGATTTTATTTTGGTAGATATAAACAATTCTCATTCTATTCCACTTTTTGATCCAATCACTCATCTTGTTTTTGGTGCAGGACGTTCAGATGTTACAGATGTTTTTGTTTCTGGGAAACATGTTGTAAAAAATAAAAAAATAAGTGGTCTTGATATCGAAAAAATTCATGAAGAGGTACGTCAATTAGCTCCATCTATCAAAGCTAGCCTCGAATAAGAAAGAACCTCTAATGGAAAATAATTTTGTAAAGAAAATAGAACTTGCCGCTGAATATATTGGGCAACAAATAACTCAGAGCCCCGAAGTTCTTTTAATTTTGGGATCTGGTTTGGGTGATGTTACGAATGAAATCTCAAAGGAAACAGAAATCTCTTATAAAGAAATCCCAGAATTTCCTTTTTCCACAGCGCCCTCCCATGCGGGAAATTTAGTTTCGGGGAATTTCAATGGACGGCAAGTATTGGTAATGCAAGGCCGGTTGCATCTGTATGAGGGGTGGAGCGCAAACGAGATAGCATTTCCAATCAGGGTTGCAAAAAGCTTAGGTGTTAAAAAGATGATTGTAACAAACGCCGCTGGCGCTTTGAATACAAGTTTCGAACCTGGAAGTATTATGATGCTTACTGATCATATAAATTTCACTGGCCAAAATCCACTTATTGGCCCACATGACGACGAACTGGGATTGCGTTTTCCTGACATGTCTGATGCCTACGATAAAAAAATACAGGGAATAGTATCTACTTGCTTTCAAAATGCTGACATCAAACTGAGTGAGGGAATTTACGCTGGTATAACAGGGCCTTCTTTGGAGACTTCGGCGGAAAGACGTTTTTTAAGAGACAGCGGCGCGGATGCTGTTGGAATGTCAACAGTAATGGAAGTGATCGCAGCAAAGCAGGCTGGGTTTGAGGTTGTTGGCTTATCAGCGATTACTAATAAGGCTGATGGCGGACCGGAACAGCAACCTGATACAATCGAAGAAGTATTAGGGTATGCCGAGATAGCGGGAAAAAAGATTAAATCTATTTTGCCAGGACTTTTACAGGCATGGACTTAAGATTTTTAAATGAATATTCTATTTAAGTTTTGGAGGTTGTTTATTTGAATGAGCTGACTGGAAAGCGAGCTCTAGTTACGGGCTCCAAAAGTGGTATTGGATTTGCTATTGCAAAAAGACTAGCAGAAGCAGGGGCAGAACTCGTTCTCCACGCTAGAAGTAATAGTTCTGACGTCGCAGAAGCCAAAACAAGATTAGCAAAAATTACTACAGCGGATATTTCAACAGTTTTTGCGAATTTATTAGATCAAGGTTCCTGCCGTTCAATATTTGAAGGCTTTAATAAAAATCATAAACCAATCGATATTTTGGTAAACAATGCAGCTATTCAACCTGTATGCCCATTGGCTGATATGGAGCCTTCCGAGATTAGCCAAATGTTAGAAACTAATCTTCAGGTCCCGATTATGATGACGCGATATTTTTCTGAGTATTCTGAAAAAGGTGGATCGATTTTAAATATCTGTTCGATAGAAGGGCTCACGCCCGCTCTAAATCATAGCCATTATGCAGCCTCAAAAGCAGGCCTTATTCATTTTACCAAAGCATCAGCACTTGAGCTTGGTTCCAAAAATATCCGCGTAAATTCGATATGCCCAGGCTTAACTGATCGACAAAATTTAAAGAACGACTGGCCCGAAGGTGTTAAAAACTGGTTAAACAACGTTCCTCTTAAACGATTAGGAACTGGTGAAGATATTGCTAACGCTGCCCTGTTTCTAGTTAGTGATGCTTCAAGCTTTATTACGGGCGCAAATTTGATTGTAGATGGTGGTATGGAATGCGTGCCGGGTTGGTAGAGCTAATCAAGAAGGAATATTTATTTGAAGTTATCTAGAGAAGAAATCAGTTCTCCAGAATTTTGGACTGATGAAAGATGTTTTATAACCGAGTGTTTGAATAGTGAGGAAATCGAAGAGTTTTCTTTGGCTATTGCGCGAGTAAGACCTGCAGTAACAACCCAATTGCATTGCCTAAGAGGGACCAAAGAGATTTATATTGTACGCAAGGGGACTGGATTAGTTCTTATTGGAGATCAAGAAGTTGAGGTTTCAGTTGGTGATAGTGTTATTATCCCAGCAAATACTCCTCAAAGAATTACTAACTTAAGTAATAGCGAAGACTTAGAGTTTTATTGTCATTGCTCTCCTAGATTTGTGCCAGAGGCATATGAAAATTTGGAATAATCTCCAGTATTTGATAATATTTGTCGATTAGCTGTAAAGATTATTAGAGCTACTGTTATAATTTCATTGATAAAATTGCCTGGTCGCTTCATTCTTCTATCTCATGGCCGATTCCATTTTGTTTTCGAAAGTATGAATTGATGAATTTTGTTAAAAAAACTATTTTAATAATTTTCATATCATTTTTATACATTGGGCAAGTATCTTCATCAAAGCTGCCACTCGATAATTTGTTCTGGAATATCAAAGATGCTAAAATCATAGATGAACTCTTCATTGTTGCGAGTTTCGAAGATGGAGAAGAAACAAGTTTTTTGATAAGATCAAAAGCTTCTGAAGAGGTTTTTATGATTACCAATAAAACTGGGCTTATCGTTGAGGGGAGTGAGTACTTTTTTAGTAAAATGAATAAAAAATCAATTTTATTAAAAAATGCATCTAACAAAAAAATAAGAATATCCTTTGCAGATGCAAAGGATCACTCTGCGTTAGCAAAACGATCTACGGAAAGTAAAATTCAAAATGATAAGCCTAAAGTTAGAACAACAATGGGCTATTCTCCCAAGGATCTGGATCTTCAGGAAGCAAAATCTATTGCGCTAGGTTTAGGTGTTCCAAAATTTTTAATTGAAAATCTTAATGTCTTACCTGTTAGAGGAAAAAGTCGCACAGGGCGACCAGGTTGGGCGCTTACTGATAAGTTTCCTGCGATATTTTTTACGCTTACCCCATTTAAAGAAAATGACTTAATTTTGGCTGTAGATGGCATCTCATCACATGATATAGCTTTATTGAATGATCACCTTCAGACTAAAGGCCGAGGTGGTAAATTTGCCGTTGAGGTGCAGCGTTCCGGTGATTTAAAAATGATAGAAGTGTACATGAGATGAATTATTTTCGATTAATATCTTTTGGGATCTTTGCCTTTTTGGCTTCTTTTAGTTCCGCCGCATCTATTCAACTGTTAAACGCCACTCTCGAAGAGGCAGCAGCTTACTTTTCCAATTTGACTGGCAATTCATATATCATTGATTTTGAGACTGATAAACGTTTTGTAGTTACGAGAGACGATTTAGATACCCCAGATGAGTTTCACCAACTTTTTGTTGAGCTTGTGACAAATGCAGAAGCTCAGATCGAAAAAAAGGCTGAGCGGAGCTTTGTGATATCCACAACTGCCATCGAAATCGAGACGGAAGAAGAAACGAAAGCACCGCCTAAATTAATTTTTAGGATGCATTTAGAAAATAGAATGACATTTAAGGGTTTGCAAAATCTTTTAGCAACAATGCCCGACTTAAATGGAATAAAAATAATTGAAGAAAAAAGTGATACTAACTCGGTTATACTGCTCGGAGATAACGATAGTATCAATTTGCTGAAAATCTTATTATCAAGCCTTCCATCAGAGCCAGTTAAGAAAAAAACTCCAAAAGCTGTTGCTGAAACGCAAGTTAAGCCTGAAATAAAAGCAGAGAAAAAATCTGATGAAGTAATTAGAGTAGTCGATCTTAACTATGGCGATGCCAATGAACTTATGCTGAATTTGCAGCAAGTTTTGGGTGGTGGTGAAGATAGCGTAGGATTGAATATTGCAGCTCATGTAAGTGCAAATCAGTTAATTTTATCTGGAAAAGAGATGGACGTGTTATCCACTATTTCTGTAATAAAACAGTTGGACCGTGCGCCGCGACAAGTATATGTAGACGCTATAATTGCAGAAGTTTCAGAAGAGTCAGCAAAGAAACTTGGATTACAGTTTTCCGTAAATAGTGATAATATTTCAGCCTCTGTCGTCACTGGTGTTAGTGGCGTCAACATTGGTTCAGCAGCTGGGAATACATTCTTAGCTGGTGCTGCCGGGGGTATTTTTGCCGCTGGTGCTGGTGCTAATGTTGTCCCTGACATTGGGCTTTTGTTATCGGCTCTTGAGGGAGATAACGATAACAGAATTTTAGCAACGCCAAGTTTAATGACCACAGAAAATAAAGAGAGCACCATATTGGTTGGACAAAATGTTCCTTTTATAACTGGTCAATATACAAACCAAAATGGTGATAATTCTGCACCGTTTCAAACCATAAAAAGAGAAGATCTAGGAACCTTATTAAAACTAAAGCCCAAAATTGGACCCAATGGAAATATAGTCATGGAAATATGGCAAGAGGTATCCAGGATAGATCAGTCCACGGCAGGATTGAGCGATGTTGTCACTGTTAAGAGGCAAATCTCAACAGTGATTTCAGCAATGGAAGGTGAAACGATCGCCATAGGTGGCCTTAGAGTTGAGCAACAAGAATTAGCGACAAGCAAAATACCTTTTTTTGGAGATTTACCAATTATAGGTAAAGCTTTCACTCAAGAAGTAGCAAATACTGTAAGTAGAAATCTTGCTATATTTTTAAGGCCCACTTTGGTGAGCAACGAAAATCAACGAAAATCAGTTTTTAATATGTGGCAAAAATCTCTTGGCGCAGAATTAACAGAGAGTGGTTCAGATAAGTCTCAATTTTTCAAGTTTGATCCAGTCTCCACCATGCAGCCCGATAATCATCTCACCAAGGGGTATCAAGGTACTTCAGTCAATGATTGATAAAAGAAAAACTGATACTTTAGGAATTTCAGTTAACAAGGACTTATCACCCGTTGAAGTATATTTTGAAGGTGAATTAGACCCAGTAGCTCAGAGTGAATTAGAATACCTTTATGGAGGTGACTTAAAATTTATAAGTGGTGGATTGAGCAGTGAAAACGCATTTGCTAAAGGTACAGATGAAGCAAAGATAATTAATACAGAAATAAATCAGTTTGTCACCGATGAAGAATTTAAAAAGTCTGCGAAAATTGCATTGGAAGCCTCTGATGAAACCGATACCCCTGTTGTAAAGCTTTTCAATAATCTTATTTCTGTTGCAATATCCAGACAGGCTTCTGATATTCATATTGACGTAAACGGCAAATCGCTTGGGATAAAAATGCGATTTGATGGCCTCCTTGTCAGTTACGCTGATCTTGATATTCGAGTTGCGCCAATGCTTATTGCCAGGATTAAACTTTTAAGTGGAATGGACATAACTGAAAGGCGCAAGCCTCAAGACGGGCGGTTTAGCGTTATTCATCGTAGCAAAGAAGTAGATATTCGATCTGCCTGTATGCCGGTGACTGGTGGGGAGAGGATCGCACTAAGAATCTTCAACCAAGACCCAAATATATTTACGCTAGAAAAAATTGGATTAAGCGAAACTCACGTTGATGTACTTACCAACGTAATTTCAAAACAAAGCGGACTTTTAATTATTTGTGGACCAACTGGATCTGGTAAAACAACAACAATCTATAGTCTCTTGAGTAAGCTTAAGGGTAGAGGGCTAAATATAATGACAATAGAGGATCCTGTTGAAATGGATCTCTCTGACGTTGTTCAAACCCAAGTTGATGAGGATTTTGGCTTTAATTTCGCCACAGGTTTGAAATCACTTCTAAGAAATGATCCTGACATAGTTTTGATTGGTGAGATCCGGGATGAGGAAACAGCTAATATTGCTGTTCGTGCAGCAATGACTGGACACTTAGTTATTACAACAGTTCACGCAAATAGCCCTGTTGGCGGAATAAAAAGGATTTTGAATTTAAAGGTCGACCCAACACTTTTATCAGATTGTTTATTGGGTGTATTTAATCAAAGGTTGATCAGAATTTATTGTGAAGAATGTGCAGATAAATCAAAATTGTCTGATGGTCATAAAGAGTCACTACCGCATATTTTTGACGGTTGTGAAAAATGTTTTGGAACTGGTTTCAGCCAAAGGAAGCCAGTAATGTCGCATTTTTTAATGACCTCAGAAGATAAAAAGATGTTAGAAGAAAATCCAACAAAGCTTCTAGACTCTGACACGATGATTGAAGAGGCAAATGCAATGCATAAATCTGGTCTGACGCCCTACTTTGAAGTTAATAAACTGAAGATGAATTAAATGCCTGATTTCCATTACAGAGGTCTATCAATATCAGGTTCTGTATCCGGGTTTATCGAAGCAAGTTCGAAGAAATCTGCTGAAAGTTTGCTAAAGGCAAAGGGAATTAAAGTTCTAAACTTAAAAGTGGAGCGGCCCTATGATGTAAAGACATTTTGGGTTTTTTTATCGCTCATAAAATCTTTATTAGATCAAAAAATATCATTGGTTGATGCCCTGGAGATTTCACTAAATCAGTCAAATTCAAAAATTAAAAAGATAGCAAGCCGCACGTTGTCACAGTTAAGCGAGGGGCAAACGCTTGATGTTATTTTTGAAAGTATTTTTAAAGGCTTAGACCAAAAAACTCTTAGCTTGTTGAAAATCGGGAGTGAGCAGTCAGGGTTGGCTCACGCGGCGGGCATTCTATTAGAAGAACAAAAACTTAAAATAGATATAAATCGCGAGTTCAATAAAGCGATCGCATACCCAGCATTTGTTCTGTTATTTGCTGTTGCTGCGCTCATTGTGGTTTTTGATACTGTCCTGCCGGAGTTTTCACAGTTTATTGATCAACAAAATCAGACGTTAATGCAAAAAATAATTTTAAGTGGGGCTGGGAAAGGGTATTCGACTTTCTTGTCTGTGCTTTGGGTATCATTATTAATTGGCTTTTCTTTACTGGCTTTGCAAAAATTACATGTCTCACGTAAATTTTATTACTATTTTATGACAACCGTTCCCGGTCTGAAGCTTATCTCAAGAAAAACAAGCGCGTATGAGTATTTGAATGCAATTAATCTAGCAATGTCATTGAATGTTGATTTGGGTTCGTCTGTTCAACTTGCAGAAAATAGTAATAAAATTTACGTG
>JAQWIK010000008.1 GCA_029248915.1 Paracoccaceae bacterium
AAAATATCTTTGCTATTCGGCAGCTACAGTACCGGAATTAATCAACGACCAAATTTTTTCACTCGTAAGGGGCATATCCACCTGCTTAATACCCATATCCCATAAAGCATCTTGGGCGGCATTGGTAACTGCTGCTAGTGCCCCGACAGTGCCAGCCTCACCACATCCCTTCATACCCATAATATTTGCCGTTGAGGGAACGCACTCTGTGTCAAATATGTAAAATGGCAAATCTTTAGCACGAGGCATTCCATAATCCATAAAGGATGCAGTAAGTAATTGACCCTCTGAGTCATAAACCACATGCTCATACAGTGCTTGGCCAATTCCTTGCGCTACTCCACCATGCACTTGTCCTTCTGCGAGCATAGGGTTGATTAGGTTACCAAAATCATCAACCACTGAATAGTTTAGGACTTGAATAAAACCAGTTTCAGGATCAATTTCAACTTCAGCAAAATGTGCCCCATTAGGAAACGATCTGGCTTCTAAAGTAGCTTTTGCCGAATGCGTCAAAAGGTCAAACTTTTGATCATCGAGCGCCATTTCAGCCACTTCGAGCATATTTGGGCTAAAGTTAGAACCGCTTACTCGAAAAGAAATGTCGTCAAATTCAACATCTAAAACATTAACTTTAAGCTTTTCCGATAAATATTGCGAAAACGACTGAATAAGTTTTTCTACTGTTGCCAGCGTTGCATTATTTTGAACTGTAACAGACCTTGACCCCCCTGTTCCTCCACCAGAAGGAATAAGATCACTATCTCCCTGTATAACGGTAATTTTATCAGTGGGGATACCCGTGTGATCAGAAAGAAATTGAGCGAATACAGTTTCATGTCCCTGACCATTGGATTGTGTGCCAACAAAAATTTTGACAGAGCCATCCTTCTCAAAAACTACTTTCGTTTCCTCGCTAGGATCTCCTAAAATACTTTCAATGTAGTAGCATAGCCCTAGGCCTCTCAACTTACCCTTGGCTTTGCTATCTTTTTTCCGACTTTCAAAGCCTTTTACATCAGCAGATCTCTCAGCTGCTGTGAGAACCCGATCAAAATCACCAACATCTATTATTTCACCAGTTGATGAACGATAAGGAAAATTATCTTTTTTAATAAAATTGATCCGCCTCAATTTTAGAGGGTCAATTTTCAATTCCCGAGCTGCGCGATCCATCATTCGTTCAAGTAAATATATTGCTTCAGGACGCCCTGCCCCTCTGTAAGCATCCACTTGAGTGGTATTCGTATAAATGCCAACAACATTAAGATAAGTATCCTGAACGTCATAAACCCCCATTAAAACCTTTGAAAATAGACCCGTTTGAATATTTTGCCCAAAACGAGAATTATATGCACCGAGATTACAAAAAGTTTTAACTCTGTAGGCAATAATTTTGTTGGTTGCGTCAAAAGCCAATTCCGCAAAGTGCCTTAAATCTCTGCCAGCATTATCACTCAACATCGCCTCAGTGCGCTCAGACATCCACCTAATGGGTTTTTTAAGCTGCATAGCAGCGAAAGATACAACGAACTCCTCTGGGTACCCCATAGCTTTCATGCCAAAGCCTCCACCCACATCAGGGTTTGTTACTCTAATTTTCTCACTTCGCAACCCCAGTATTTCTGACGCAAAACTTTTGTGCACCCAGACCCCTTGACCACTGAAAGAAATATGTAATCTTTCATTATCCCAATGTGCATAACACCCCCGGGGCTCCATAGAATTAGCAATAATCCTATTATTATCAACTTCCATCGAAACAACTCTATGTGCCCGTTCAAAGGCCGTATTAGTTTTACTTTCATTTCCAAGGTTCCATTCAAAGGCAACGTTGCCAGGAGCCTCTGGATGAATTGTATTCTCACCAATTTCCAGTTCTACTGATACGGGCAAATCATCATAATCAATTTCAACTAATTCAGCTGCATCTTTTGCATTTTGAATTGAGTCAGCGACAACTAAAGCGATAGGCTCACCAACGAAGCGGACTCGATTTTTTGCCAACAACGGTCTTTTGGGAGAAGCACCGTTTGACCCATCACGGTTCTTAACGGTGACACCTATTAGATTATTCTTTACACCATGCTTTTCTAAGTCTTCAGCTGTAAAAATGGCGTGGATGCCAGTAGCTTTTTCCGCATCGTCAATATCAAGGTTTGTAATTTCTGCGTGTGCGACTTGAGATCTTATAAAAAACGCAAAGAGTGACCCTGCGGGTGTGGAATCGTCAATGTAGTTTCCTTTACCGGTCAAAAAACGGTTATCTTCTGTACGTAAAACTGACTGACTTTTTCCAAACTTCTGCATAAATGCACCTGCGTTGTCTCTTTTTATCTTAAAGATTAGTTAATTTAACAAAAGCAAAGTCAATAGATCAAAGTGTAAAATAACTATGATGAACCAACCTTGATCTTCCCATTGCGATTTTTTGTAAATTTGATATAGGACCTCAATTCCCAGTTGTGAGTTTAATCGACATGAATAATACCAAAAAGCTTTTCATAAAAACATATGGCTGCCAGATGAATGTTTACGATAGTGAACGAATGTCCGAGGCTCTTGGTGCAGACGGGTATGAAAAAACGGACAGTCCTGACGAAGCAGATATGATACTTCTAAATACTTGCCATATACGAGAAAAAGCAGCCGAAAAAATATATTCTGAGCTAGGAAGGTACAAGGAATTAAAGGCTAGCAAACCAGAACTGAAAATCGGTGTGGCAGGCTGTGTTGCCCAAGCTGAAGGTGAGGAAATTATCAAGCGCCAGCCTTTAGTCGATTTAGTAGTAGGTCCTCAAAGTTATCAAAATATTGCCGGTTTAGCAGCCAAAGCTGTTGATGGAACAAAACAGATTGATATCAATTTTCCAAAGGAAGATAAATTTACTTTATTAAAAGGAGCACGTTCAGCACAAAGAGGTCCTTCCGCTTTTTTGACGGTACAGGAAGGTTGTGACAAATTTTGTGCCTTTTGTGTGGTCCCGTATACGCGCGGTGCCGAAAGTTCTAGACCGGTTTTGCAGGTCGTAGATGAAGCAAAACATTTAGTTGATAGCGGAGTAAGAGAAATAACTTTACTGGGACAAAATGTTAACGCTTATCACGGAGCCGGTTCAGACGGAAAGGAGTGGAGTTTAGCCAAGTTAATCTGGGAATTAGATAAAGTTGATGGCTTAGCTCGAATTCGCTTCACTACTAGTCATCCGAACGATATGACAGACGATTTAATTGAAGCGCATGGAACATGTAAAAAACTGATGCCATACCTGCATTTGCCAGTACAATCTGGATCTAATAGAATTTTAAAGCGGATGAACAGGTCACATGACGCAGAAAGTTATATTTCTTTAATCTCTAAAATTCGGGAAGCCCGCCCAGACATTCTCATTTCCGGAGACTTTATCGTTGGCTTTCCTGAAGAAACAGATAAGGACTTTTATGAGACAATTTCATTGATAAAAAATATTGAATATGGACAAGCGTTTTCATTTAAGTACTCAACGCGTCCAGGCACTCCTGCCGCAGAGCGAGACCAGGTTTGTGAAGAGGTCAAAACTGCCCGATTATACGAATTACAAGATCTAATTAAGAAACAGCAAAAAAATATCCAAGACAAAATGATTGGTAGAAATGTCCAAGTTTTATTCGACCGAAAAGGCCGCTTCAACAATCAACTTGTAGGGAAATCAGAGTATTTACACGCTGTAAATGTGACTGACCCAACAATCGCCGTTGGTGAATTGAAAAATGTGTATATCACAAAAAGTAATACAAATTCACTAAGTGGATCTATACTTAACTACTGCTCTATTAACAACAAATGTTGATTTTTTTATGGTGAATGGCACCGACAAATTAAATACTTAGGAAAGGAACTGTTGGTGATCCCTACAACAGCAAACGAAAAAGAAGATCATGAAAAACAGGATCAGACGAATATAAAATTTCCCAATAATAGGCTTTTAATCGATCTTTGCGGAGAATTTGACAAAAACCTTGCAGAGATAGAACAAAAATTAGCACTGCAAATAGTCAGAAGAGGCAACGAGTTAAATTTATTTGGCGATAAAATTTCAAGGTCTGACGGCAAGTTAATATTAGAGGCATTGTATACTCGTCTTGAAAATGGAAAATCACTTGAAAAAGGTGATCTTGATCGTGAATTGCGTGAAGTTCTAGGCGGTAAGAATGTAGAAAACGGCACTCAAACTGACGAGCAAATTGAGATGTTTAAGAAATCCAACTTTGAGATAAAAACTCGAAAAAAAACAATCGAACCAAGAACAAATGCCCAGAAAGCCTTTGCGGCTTCACTTTTGAAAAATGAATTAGTATTCGGAATTGGCCCCGCTGGAACAGGTAAAACCTACCTTGCTGTAGCTGTAGCTGTATCAAAATTTATCAACGGAGAAGTTGATAGAATAATTCTGAGCCGGCCGGCAGTAGAGGCTGGGGAGAAACTCGGGTATCTACCTGGTGATATGAAGGATAAAGTTGATCCGTATATGCAACCATTGTATGATGCCTTGAATGATTTCCTGCCTGGAAAACAACTTGCCAAACTAATAGAAGAAAAGCGGATAGAGATTGCTCCACTAGCCTTTATGCGAGGCCGTACTTTGTCACATGCTTTTGTAGTCTTAGACGAAGCTCAGAACGCTAGCTCAATGCAAATGAAGATGTTCTTAACAAGGCTTGGTGAAGGAAGCAGGATGGCGATAACGGGGGATAGATCACAAATTGATTTACCAAAAGGCATAACATCTGGTCTTGTAGAAGCCGAAAGATTACTAAGCTCGGAGCCGAAAATCAGTTTCAACTATTTTTCAGCGCGTGATGTTGTCCGCCACCCACTTGTTGCATCAATAATTGAAGCCTATGACAAAGACAGTAAAAAAAAATTCAATAGCGTTAAATTGGATAAGTAGCGGAATGTGCGTCGATTTGATTATGGAGGATGTTCGTTGGAAAACGCTAAGCTTAATCCAGATAGCAAATGCCGCTTTTAAAGAAACACTTTCTCAATTAAATCTAAAATCTGAAAATTTTATTTGCTGTATTCTTGCATGCAGTAGTAAAAAAATTGAGGATTTGAATGCTCAATTCAGAGGCAAAAAAAACTCTACGAATGTATTATCTTTTCCCTCAAAAGTTCAAGTTTACGAAAAAATAAATAGCTCACAATCAGAAACTAACGCTGATCCTTTCGAATTGGGAGATATAGCAATCGCTTATGAAGTATGTAAAACAGAAGCAATTGTTTCAAATATAAAATTTGAGGACCACGTCTGCCATTTAATTATACACTCAGTTCTTCATTTACTGGGTTTTGACCATGAAGAGGAAGAAAATGCTGTCGAAATGGAAAAAATTGAAGTGCAAGTACTTGCAAAACTAGGTATAAGTAATCCATATGTATAAAAGTATATCGCTATTTAGCGGAATGGAGAAATGGGCGACATAGACGGATCCTCGAGGGCAGCGCGTAGCGCGCAGCAGAGTAATTTAAACTTAAAACCAAAACCCGTGAAGTTTCTTGCACGAATTGTAGGTTTGTTTTCGTTCGGCAGTCAAGCAGAGCAATTGGATACAAACAAAATTTTTGTGGACTCAAAACCGGACCCTAATAATGAATTAGGTAATCTTTTAAGGCTGAGCGTAGAAGATGTTTCCATACCAAAAGCTGATATTGTGGCGGTACAAGACACAATAACTAAAAACGAGCTATTTGAGACATTCAAAGATACAGCGCTGACGCGTTTACCTGTCTACGAAAACACCTTGGACAGTCCACTCGGGTTTATACACTTTAAGGACTTTATTTTAAAATCGAATTCCAACGACGACGTCGGTCCATTTCTAGTAAAGAATATTTTACGAACCTTACTTTTTGTTCCGCCTTCTATGTCATTGGGTGTTTTGCTTGCAAAAATGCAAGCAGAAAGAACCCATTTGGCTCTAGTAATTGACGAATATGGCGGCGTTGACGGTCTCGTCACTATTGAAGATTTGATTGAGCAAGTAGTTGGAGATATTGAGGACGAACATGACGAAGAAAATCAAAAAGATTGGCTTCTTGAAAAGCCTGGTCAGTATTTAGCCACAGCAAAAACATCTTTGCGGGACTTTAAGGAAGAAACAGGGCTGGACCTAACAAACGAGGCATCTATTGACACTGAGGAAATTGGGACATTTGGTGGTTTAGTTTTTATATTAGCTGGGCGAGTTCCTGTCCGAGGTGAGATTGTGCCACACCCTCAAGGTATGGAATTCGAAATAGTTGAAGCAGATCCCCGTCGAGTTAAAAAACTACGCCTAAGATTGCCTGATGCGATTAAAGCTGCCGAATAAGTCAAACATTATTTCCTTAAGTTTAGGTAGTATATGTGCACTTGGAAATGATCCTTGGGCATTATGGCATTTGAGTATTCTGTCCTTAATTGTCTGGTTTTGGCTTATTATTGCAAATAAAGTTCCTAAAAATATTTTTAAAAAAACATTTCTATTTGGGTTTGGATATTTTGCTATTTCGTTAGTTTGGATAGTAGAGCCCTTCTTGGTAGAGCCCTGGACCCATGGTTGGATAGCTCCTATCGCTTTGATAGTCTTACCAAGCTTCTTAGCTTTAATCTGGGCATTATTCGCGTTTTTGGGCCATTATTATCTTTCGTCTATCGGAATTGTAATAGGTTTAAGTTTGGCGGAATATTGTCGTTTATATTTATTAACAGGGTTTCCCTGGGCCACTATTTCATACGTTTTGCTAGATACTAAGGCTGAAAAATGGCTCTCTATATTAGGACCCTACGGACTTAGTTTATTTTTATTATTAACCTGTTTTACCATCGCTATCATTTTACGAGTTAGAAAAAAAATCAATGTTTTTTTAGCTATTTGTATGATCTGTATTCTATTTTTTGTTCCTTCTTTTTTTGAGAAAGAATCCCTAAAAAACTTAAATGTGAGCGTCCGTTTAGTTCAGCCAAATGCAGTTCAAGAAAAAAAATGGTCAGAAAAATTTGCTCCCATTTTTTTTGAAAACATGATCAAAATGACTGCTCAGCAACCAAAACCTGATATAGTAATATGGCCAGAAACGTCTTTATATTTACCCTATAACGCAGCATTTAAAGAACTAGATAAAATGAGAACGGCTGCAGGAGAGAGCATACTAATATTTGGAGCTTTAAAACTCGATCAAACCAACTTTTTAAAAAATTCGCTTATTATTGAAAATAGGAACCAAGATGCAGTTTTCTATGATAAGGCCAAACTTGTTCCGTTTGGAGAATATTTGCCTTTCATAGATTTGATGAGTTATTTTAAGATTTCCGAGCGATCAAATTTATTTGGGTGGGGATTCAAAAAAGGAAACGGGCCTGAGCTCCTAAATCTGACCAATGGGTTAAAGTTTATTCCCTTGATATGTTACGAAGCTATATTCCCATATTTCTTAAAGCCTTCAGTCAAAAATGCCGATTTCATTTTACAGATTACAAATGACGCGTGGTTTGGGAAATCAATTGGACCTCAACAACATTTAGCACAACTCCGTATTAGAGCGATAGAGTATGGATTGCCAGTTATCCGCGTAGCTAATACCGGAATCACTGCGATCATTGATGCCAATGGCAAAGTAGTCGAAAATCTAGCAGTCAATAAATCAGGTTTCTTAGATTCTTTTATTCCCTCCCGAAAAAAGAGTACAGTATATGGTTTATTTGGAGACTTGATATTTTTATTACTCATTCTTCTGACTGTGGCTGTTGCATTTATTATTAAAAAATTTATTAATCAAAATGATTTAAACTAGTGCATTTATTAGTAGAAGCAGGAGCGAAAAATTGAGTAGAAATAATTTTACATTTACATCGGAGTCAGTATCTGAAGGACACCCTGACAAGGTCTGTGATCAAATATCTGATGCCGTCTTAGACGCTTTCATCTCAGAAGAACCTGAAGCAAGAGTGGCATGCGAAACATTTGCTACTACTAATAGAGTAGTAATAGGAGGCGAGGTCGGGCTTTCGGATAAAAACATTTTAAAAGATTACATGAGTAAGATAGATCAGATTGCCAGGGCATGTATAAAGGATATCGGATACGAACAAGAAAAATTTCATCATCAGACCGTAGAAATTACAAACTTATTGCATGAGCAATCGGCGCACATAGCCCAAGGGGTCAACGCTAATGCAGATAAAGATGAAGGTGCTGGCGATCAAGGAATAATGTTTGGATATGCCACTGACGAAACCGAAGATCTGATGCCTGCTCCTATCCAATATTCCCATGCAATGCTTCGGCGCCTAGCAGAAGTTAGAAAAAATGGAACTGAGCCGACTTTAGGGCCTGATGCTAAATCCCAGTTATCTGTTAAATATCAAGATGGAATACCAACCGGTGTAACTTCTATTGTTTTATCAACACAGCACCTTGATGAAAAAATGACCTCTGCAGATGTTCGCTCAGTTGTTGAACCATATATTAGAGAAGTTTTGCCTGAGAATTGGATATCAAATGAAACTAAATGGCATGTAAACCCAACTGGAAAGTTCGTTATTGGTGGACCTGATGGAGATGCTGGCTTAACAGGCCGGAAAATAATTGTTGATACATATGGAGGCGCCGCGCCGCACGGAGGGGGTGCCTTTTCAGGTAAAGATCCAACAAAAGTTGATCGTTCAGCAGCTTATGCTGCAAGATATTTAGCTAAAAATATAGTTGGAGCCGGTCTGGCCAAAAAATGTTCAATTCAGCTCAGCTATGCAATTGGGGTGGCAAAACCACTCTCCATTTATGCAGATACATTCGGAACCGGCATTGTTTCCGAAGAAATAATAGAAGACGCAATTGCTTCATGTATGGATTTAACGCCAATGGGGATAAGAACCCATTTGGGGCTTAATAAACCTATATATCAAAGAACTGCAGCTTATGGACACTTTGGCCGTAAGCCTGAGCAAGACGGTGGATTTAGTTGGGAAAAACTTGACCTGGGTGATGAACTTAAATCTAAATGTAAATAAACCAAAAATAGGGCCAATACAGAATCTTAAGATAGAAATTATTGATGTGTACTGAAATAGTTCGTCATAAAAGTGGAATAAAATGGCGAAACTTTTATGGCCGTTTTAAGGGAAAGAGCCTAAGTGCTAGACAGCATGGCTCTTTGCATACTGAGTTTGAAAAATATTCTCTAAAAAATATTTCCTGGGAAGAAAATTCTAAAAGAAAGAAAATTAAATTATCTGAAGTATTCAATGAAAAATCTGTTTGGTTAGAAATTGGTTTTGGTGGAGGGGAACATCTTGTTCATCAGGCTAAATTAAACCCAGACATAGGTTTTATTGGGTGTGAACCTTATCAAAATGGAGTAGCAAAGTTAATGGGTAAATTAAGTGCTGATCCTCGCAAAAATATTAAGTTGTATGATGGAGATGTGCGAAATATGTTTGATGTTTTAGCTAAGAATTCAATTTCAAAAGTTTTTCTTTTATATCCAGATCCTTGGCCTAAAAAGCGACACCATCGGAGGAGATTTGTAACACAAGAATTTCTTGCCCCTCTTTACGAAACTATGAAGCCCGGTAGCATCCTAAGAATAGCTACAGATATTGAAGACTATGTAAGGCAGGCTCTTCAAGAAGTACCAAAAGCAGGGTTTCAGTGGTTAGCAAAAGACGCTTCAGACTGGCGCGATCCGTGGCAAGACTGGGTTTCAACACGCTACGAGATAAAAGCTTTAAAAGAGGAACGAACTCCTCATTATCTTACGTTCACTGCTTGAAGTATCTAGGTTCAAATCAATATTGGTATCACTATTAAAATATTCCTTAATAAACTTAATTAGAATAATTTGTTAATGGACGCTTTTGTTATCATCAGGTATCAGATCGACAAAACAAGCTAAGGTAAAAGAATGTCAGGGCTCGAAAAACCTATCCGAATGTCATCCAATAGAGTAACTAATTTGCGCGGCAATGCAATCGTACCTGGTGATAAATCAATATCTCATCGATCATTAATTTTGGGTGCTTTGTCGATTGGAAAAACCAAAATCCATGGCCTTTTAGAAGGCCAAGATGTCATTGATACAGCTAAAGCAATGAGCTCATTTGGAGCTTTAGTTGAAAAACATAAAAATGGAGAGTGGACAGTTGACGGCTTTGGTGTTGGAGGGTTTGCTGAGCCTCAAAAAGTAATAGATTGCGGAAACTCGGGAACTGGCGTTCGTCTCATAATGGGAGCAATGTCAACATCTGATATCACAGCGACTTTTACCGGGGATGCCAGTCTTAACGAAAGGCCAATGGCCAGAATAACAGAACCTTTAAATCTGTTTGGTGCAAAAACTTTCAGTCGAAGAAACGGTAAACTTCCAATAACCGTAGTTGGATCTGAGGCACCTATCCCAATAACCTATAACACCCCAGTCGCATCCGCTCAAATTAAATCAGCCATACTTCTTGCTGGTTTAAATTCTCCTGGAACTACGACAGTAATTGAAAAAGAAAAAACTAGAGATCATACGGAAAGAATGCTTAAAGGTTTTGGAGCTAATATTCTGTCTGAACAAACCAGTAAGGGAAATATAATCAATCTTGAAGGATATTCCGAGCTCAAAGCCCAGGAAATAAGTGTCCCAAGAGATCCTTCAAGCGCGGCTTTTCCCGTTTGCGCAGCATTGATAACTGAAGGATCTGATATCTTAGTACCTAACATAGGGCTCAATCCAACGAGATCTGGTTTATTCGAAACTCTAAAAGAAATGAATGCCAACATAACTTACGAAAATGAGAATTTTCAGGGAGGTGAACCGATGGCCGACATTAGGGCAAAGTTTTCACCCAATATGGTAGGAATAGATGTGCCTCGGGAAAGAGCGGCAAGCATGATAGACGAGTATCCTATTCTTTCGGTTGTTGCCGCCTTTGCAAAAGGGAAAACTATGATGCGAGATGTGGGCGAATTGAGAGTAAAGGAAAGCGACAGAATAGACGCGATGGCAAAGGGTTTAAAGTCAAACGGTCTCAAAATAGAAGAGGGTGAAGATTGGTGGTCTGTAGAAGGCCGTGAAATAGATGGAGTAGATGGGGGTGGTTTTTGTGAAACTTTTCTCGACCACAGAATAGCGATGTCATTTCTAGTTTTGGGTATGGCGAGCAAACGAGCTATCACGATTGACGATAGTAGCCCAATAACTACCTCATTTCCAAGTTTTGAAAGTTTAATGTTCCAAATTGGAGCAAATTTTCAAAAGCTAGATCCATGAATCAAACTGTAATAGCGATAGACGGACCAGCTGCTTCCGGCAAGGGAACAGTATCAAAAGCTATATCAGAAAAATTACAGTTTAATTATTTGGATACTGGAAAACTTTACAGAGCAATTGGAGCCAAGTATTTGGAAGGTTTCGCACCTATTACTGCTGCTCAAAACCTAAATAGCAATGAATTAGATAAATATGACCTTCAAAAACCAGAAATAGCTCAAGCCGCTAGTGAGATAGCTTTAATCCCAGAAGTCAGAGCCGCTCTCCTTGAGTTTCAGCGAAAATTCTCACAAAAAACGCCAGGCGCAGTTTTAGACGGAAGAGATATTGGAACAATAGTTTGTCCCGACGCAAAGATTAAAATCTTTCTTACGGCTTCTTTAGAAGCGAGGGCTAAACGAAGATATGTTGAACTGAACAAGCATGATGGAAAAATACGTTTCGAAACAATCCTCGATCAAATAAAAGAAAGAGATGAACGAGACCAAACGCGCAGTTCTTCACCAATGGTTGCTGCAAGTGACTCCAAAATATTTGATACTTCAGATTTATCAATAACAGAAGCAATCGAGAAAGTGTTCAGTTACATCCAGGAAAAAATTTAATTTGTGGAAACTGAACATAAAATTACGATGAATATTAACTAGAATACGTATAAATTAAAAAGCAAAAAAATATCTTGAATATATGATATTTTCATAATACATCGCCAATTAATGTTGGAACGAGAGATAAGCGCACAACCGCGTATAATTTTAGTGGGTCGGATTTTACCGGCCCTTTTCGCGTTTTTTTTAGACACTTTAATTCAAAGACCAGCGGAACCAACCGCACGGCCAGAAACAACATAATAGAAAAGGAAGATGAGACCTCATGGCTCAAAATGCATCAATGGAAGAATTCGAAGCTCTATTAAAAGAAAGCTTTGAAATAGACACACCTCAAGAGAATTCAGTAGTAAAAGGAAAGGTTATTGCCGTAGAAGCCGGCTTTGCCATAGTAGATGTTGGCTACAAAATGGAGGGTAGAGTTGAACTTAAGGAATTTGCAAACCCTGGAGAGGCTCCGGAAGTTGAGGTTGGTGACGAAGTAGAAGTGTTTCTGCGTCAGGTTGAAAATTCAAAAGGAGAAGCAGTTGTTTCTCGAGAAATGGCACGTAGAGAAGAGGCGTGGGATAGACTTGAAAAAGCTCACTCTAGTGAAGAACGAGTAGATGGCGCCATTTTTGGAAGAGTAAAAGGTGGTTTTACAGTTGATTTGGGGGGAGCAGTGGCATTTCTTCCAGGATCGCAAGTAGATGTCCGCCCCATTCGTGATGCTGGACCACTGATGGGAATGAAACAACCGTTTCAGATCCTTAAAATGGATCGTCGTAGAGGTAATATAGTTGTTTCGCGCCGTGCAATTTTGGAAGAAAGCAGAGCGGAACAGAGAGCAGAAGTAATTGGTAACCTTGCAGAAGGAATGGATGCCGAAGGCGTCGTGAAAAATATTACTGAATATGGTGCATTTGTCGATTTAGGCGGTGTGGATGGATTGCTTCACGTAACAGATATGGCATGGAGAAGGATTAATCATCCATCAGAAATTCTAACAATCGGTCAATCTATTAAAGTGCAGGTTATAAAAATTAACAAGGATACTCATCGTATCAGTCTTGGAATGAAACAACTTGAAGAAGATCCTTGGTCGATAGTTGAAACTAAATACCCTCTTGAATCAACCCACAAGGGCATTGTCACAAATATAACTGACTATGGCGCATTCGTTGAATTAGAAGCAGGTGTTGAAGGCTTAGTGCATGTTTCCGAGATGTCTTGGACAAAGAAAAATGTCCATCCGGGAAAAATTGTTTCAACCAGTCAAGAAGTTGAAGTCATGGTCCTGGAAATAGATGATGCTAAGCGGCGTGTTTCTCTTGGGTTGAAGCAAACAATGCGAAATCCATGGGAAGTTTTTGCCGAGGCACATCCTGAAGGCGAAGAGGTTGAAGGTGAAGTTAAAAATATTACCGAGTTTGGATTATTTGTTGGCCTCCAAGGCGATATAGACGGCATGGTACACCTTAGCGATATATCGTGGAATGAACGCGGAGAAGACGCTATACAAAATTTCAAAAAAGGCGACGTAGTTAAAGCTATTGTTTCAGAAGTCGACGTGGAGAAAGAGAGAATTAGTCTATCTATCAAAGCGTTAGGTGGAGATAAGTTTGCTGAAGCCACTGGAAATGTGAAGCGCGGTTCGGTTATCACAGTCGAAATAAAATCGATAGAAGATGGTGGACTTGAAGTGGAGTACGAAGGTATGAAATCTTTTATTCGCAAATCAGACCTTTCTCGAGACCGGGCTGAACAAAGACCAGAAAGATTCAGTGTTGGAGACAAAGTTGATGTTCGAGTAACAAACATAGATAATAAGACCAGAAAACTAGGTGTTTCGATTAAGGCGAGGGAAATCGCTGAAGAAAAGGAAGCTGTTGAACAGTACGGCTCTTCAGATAGTGGCGCATCACTTGGTGATATTCTTGGCGCTGCTCTGAAAACAGACGAATAAATTAAAAAATAAAAACCAAATGCTACCTCTTTTATCCTAAAGAGGTAGCATCTTTCGATTCGTTGTTTAAAACAAAAGAAAGCGTATTTTGAGTTCAATAAGAATTCAAAAACTAATCATTTTTCTCAATTTTCAATAAAAACTGTAAAAATACCCCTAGAATTTAGACTTGAACAACAAATGTCTTTTATCAAAAGCTATAGTGTTTATAGTCTTACGCTGTGGGACATATATAACTGTTGGGGGTTTTACGGATGATACGTTCTGAACTAATTCAAATTATAGCTGATGAAAATCCACATCTTTATCAGCGCGACGTGGAGCGTATTGTAAATACAGTTTTTAATGAAATTACTGAGGCTTTGGCTAAAGGGGATAGAGTTGAGCTGAGAGGCTTTGGCGCGTTTTCTGTAAAATCTAGAGATGCTAGAATGGGACGAAACCCTCGGACAGGAGAAGCCGTGAAGGTTGAAAGCAAGGCAGTTCCCTTTTTTAAAACAGGTAAACTTTTGAGAGATCGTCTTAACGGAAGAGCCTAAGTAAAATGCGTTTACTACGCACCCTCTTTTTATCATGCTTAGCAATAATTCTGCTCCTAATTTCTTTGGCAAATAGCCAAAAAGTAACCCTTTACTTTCTGCCAGAGAGTTTATTTTCTTTTTTTAAGATAACTTTTTCCCTGAATATTCCTTTATTTTTAGTTTTCTTTTCTGGAATTTTTATTGGGCTCGTTATTGGGTTTGTATGGGAATGGCTGCGAGAGTATAAATTTCGGGTTGAGGCAAATAATTATCAAAAAAGACTTACTATAGCCGAAAATGAGCTATCAAATATGCATGCAAGAGAGAACAAAAAAGACGACGTTCTTACACTTTTAGAAAAAGTTGAAATGAAAAACTGAAAAAATGCGCTCAAAAGTTCACGTTAAAATTTGTGGTATAACGAGTACTGCAGATATGGATGCTACCATACGATATGGTACGCACTATGCCGGTTTAATGTTTTTTGATAAATCGCCCAGATTTACGAGTTTAAACCTTGCTAAAAAACTCAGTCTGCATGCAGGCAATAAAATTAAAAAGGTGGCTGTCACTGTTAACTTAAACAATCAGACTTTAGATGAAATTGTCAAAAAGGTTCCATTGGACTTTATTCAATTACACGGAAAAGAGCCACCCGAAAGGGTTCTTGAGATTAAGACAAGATATAAGTTGCCAGTCATCAAGGCAATTGGCATTTCAGAAAAAGCTGACCTCAAATCGATTTCCCTGTTCAACGATGTGGCCGACCAATTACTTATAGATGCAAAATCTCCTTCATCGTCTATATTGCCAGGTGGAAATGGACTAAATTTTGATTGGAAGTTACTTAAAGATTTTAAGTTTCAGTGCCCCTGGCTGCTGGCAGGAGGACTTAATAGTGGAAATGCAGCAGAGGCCATTGCACTTACAGGAGCAACTCAACTGGATTTATCATCCGGAGTAGAAAAAGCTCCTGGGGTCAAGGATGAAGAGAAAATTTCTATGTTCATGTCTTCTATTTAATTTCTTAGACTACCCACTTTACGTTTGTTAGAGCGCAAGCTAAACCAATTCTAGGAGAGATTAAGTATATGGCAAATGATCTATTTAACAGTTTCATGAATGGTCCTGATGACAAAGGTCGTTTTGGTAAGTTTGGTGGTAGGTTTGTTTCTGAAACACTAATGCCGCTTATTCTTGAACTTGAGGAACAGTATGAAAGAGCGAAGACTGATAAATCTTTTTGGTCAGAAATGAATGATTTATGGACAAATTACGTAGGCAGACCTAGTCCACTTTACTTTGCTGAACGGCTTACAAGTCATTTAGGTGGTGCAAAAATTTACTTCAAACGAGATGAGTTAAACCACACTGGGGCCCACAAAATTAATAATGTGCTTGGCCAGATAATTCTGGCTAAAAGAATGGGGAAAACCCGAATAATTGCGGAAACTGGTGCAGGTCAGCATGGAGTTGCTACGGCTACTGTATGTGCAAAGTTTGGATTGAAGTGTGTTGTATATATGGGTTCTCACGATGTAAAAAGACAAGCTCCAAATGTCTTTCGAATGAAGTTACTTGGTGCTGAAGTTATACCTGTCACGTCGGGCAGAGGTACGTTAAAAGATGCGATGAATGATGCTCTGCGTGATTGGGTAACTAACGTTCGCGATACATTTTATTGTATTGGGACAGTAGCCGGTCCACATCCCTACCCCGCTATGGTACGAGACTTTCAATCAATAATTGGAAAAGAAACAAAAGAACAAATGCATGAAGTCGAGGGGCGTCTTCCGGATACATTAATAGCCGCTATTGGCGGTGGATCTAATGCGATGGGTTTGTTTTTTCCTTTTTTAGACGATAGTTCAGTAAACATTATAGGGGTAGAGGCTGGAGGAAAGGGCGTAAATGAAAAGATGGAGCACTGCGCTTCATTAACTGGTGGTAGACCAGGAGTTCTCCATGGTAACCGTACCTATTTATTGCAAGATGACGATGGACAAATATTAGAAGGATTTTCTATTTCCGCAGGTCTTGACTATCCAGGAATTGGTCCTGAGCATGCATGGCTTCACGAAATAGGGCGAGCAAAATATGTTTCAATCACAGACATAGAAGCTCTTGAGGCATTTCAATTAAGTTGTACCACTGAGGGTATAATTCCAGCGTTAGAACCCAGCCATGCTCTGGCTCACGTCATGAAGATTGCACCTGATCTTCCTTCAGACCATATAATTTGTATGAATATGTGCGGAAGAGGCGATAAAGATATTTTTACAGTTGCTCGCCATCTTGGTTTTGACATGTTAAGCTCGGAAGGAAGAAATATAGAATGATTTTTATAAAATTAAAAAGTATTGAATAAATTCAATTCACAAAAAATTGACATTATAACTGTGAAGCTGCAGCTGATAATTTTGCCTCTTCTTCTTCTCTTAAATCCAAATTCTGTCGAGTTTCCAAGATGACCTCTTCAGGTGCACTTTGAACGAACTTTGAATTTTGGAGTCGTCCCTTAAGCGCAGAAATTTCTTTTCTAAGTTTATCAATTGACTTACCTAAACGTTCTTTTTCTTCATTAATATCAATAATATCATGTAAAGGTAGAGCAAATGTTGCTCCTCTTGCAGTTAGAGAAATACTACCTTTGGGAACTTCATCAGCCATTGTGAGATCTATTATCCTAGCTAGCTTTTTGATCATTGCGGAATTATTTTTCCATGCTTTCTTTGCTTCATCGTCCATTTCCAGAAAAATCATTGGAATTTTTAAGCCAGCTGGCACCCGCATTTGTGCACGAGCAGAGCGTATTGCCTCTATAAGGTTCACCACCCAATTCATTTCCCGATCAGCAACATTATCAATTAGCCCACTGTCAAATTCAGGCCAGTTGCAATGAACAAGCATAGTATTTCTTGTTGAGAGCCTTCCCCATAACTCTTCAGTTATAAATGGCATGATGGGGTGTAACATTATCAGACACTGATCTATCACCCAGCCCATAGTATTTTGAGTTTCGCGTTTCAACTTAAGATCGTCAGAAGTCAAAAGTGGCTTGGAAAGCTCAACGTACCAGTCGCAAACTGTTCCCCAAACAAAAGAATAAAGAGCCTGTGCAGCATCATTAAATCTGAACTGATTAAATCCATTATTTACTTCATTTAGAGTTTTTGCAGTCTCCCCAATTATCCATCGATTTATTGTTTCGTTGGTAGACGGCAATGAAACTCCAAAATTTGACTCATTTAGAGAGGCAAACCGAGCGGCATTCCAAAGCTTAGTCCCAAAATTCCTATAGCCTGCTATTCTTTGTATATCTAATTTTAAAACTCCACCTATCGAGGCCATAGCAGCGTTGGTAAACCTGAGAGCGTCGGCTCCATATTCGTCAATTATGTCAATTGGATCTATAACGTTTCCCGTTGACTTAGACATTTTTTTACCTTTGGAGTCCCTAACCAAACCGTGTAAATATACTGTGTCAAAGGGTATTTTATCCTTCACAGCTAATTGCATCATTATCATTCTAGCAACCCAAAAGAATAAAATGTCTTGCCCAGTCACTAACGTGGATGTTGGAAAATATTGCTCCAAAGCGTTATTATCTTCGGGCCATCCCAAAGTTCCAATTGGCCACAACCCCGATGAAAACCATGTATCCAAAACATCTGGATCTCTTTTTAAATCAACACCAATTCCGGCCTGTTCTTGCGCTTCATCTTCAGTGGCAGCACAATATTCATTTCCATCTTCATCAAACCAAACTGGAACTTGATGTCCCCACCATAACTGACGGGATATACACCAAGGCTCAATGTTATTTAACCAATGATAATAAGTTTTTTCTCCACTTTCCGGTATAATTATAATTTCTTTATTTTGAACTGCTTTTAGTGCCGGCTGGACAATTTTTGATGTCTCAACAAACCATTGATCTGTCAACATAGGCTCAATTACAACCTTTGATCTATCTCCAAAAGGTTGCATAATCGCTTTACTATCCACATATGGTTGCTTTGTAGAATTTCCGTCAGCATCTGTAACTTCGGTCATTACAGCCAGGCCTTCACCAGTAATTTCTGAAATCACTTTTTTTCGGGCTTCAAATCTATCCAATCCACGATACTCGTCTGGTACTAAATTCATAGCCGCCACTAGATTTTCATCCCAATTAATTTTTTCTTCCCTAATTTTCTGAGCCGTGGCTGATTCTTCTTTATACGGCAAACCATCACTACGCATGGTTCCCTTTTTATCCATAAGAGAATACATCGGGATATTTGCTCTTTTGGCTACTTGATAGTCATTAAAATCATGAGCGCCTGTGATCTTTACAGCACCAGAGCCAAAATCAGGATCAGGGTACTCATCGGTAATTATGGGTATAAGACGGCGATTATGCTTCGGCCCAACAGGAATTTCACAAAGTTTTCCAATGAGAGGTTTATACCTTTCATCTGAAGGATGGACAGCAACCGCGCCATCTCCCAACATAGTTTCAGGCCGCGTTGTTGCTATTGATATATAATTGCGATCCTCTTTTAGAATAATATTTCCCTCAGCATCTTTTTCAATATACGTGTAGGTTTCACCGCCTTCTAAGGGATACATAAAGTGCCACATATGCCCAGCCACTTCGATATTTTCAACTTCCAAATCAGAGATAGCGGTTTCAAAATGAGGATCCCAGTTCACAAGCCTTTTACCCCTATAAATCAAACCTTTATTATATAGATCAACAAAGACTTTGATTACTGCATCATGAAAATTTCCCTCTTCGTCCTTCGGCGCATTTGGAGCGCCAGACATAGTGAAAGCTTCACGGTCCCAATCGCAAGAAGCTCCCAGACGTTGCAACTGATTAATAATTGTGCCCCCTGACTTTTTTTTCCATGCCCATATTTTTTCAAGAAACTCATCACGGGTGAAATCAGTGCGCTTTTTACCTTCTTCCGCCAGCTGTCGTTCAACTACCATTTGAGTAGCTATTCCGGCATGATCAGTGCCGGGTTGCCATAAAGTATTGTAGCCTTGCATACGTTTCCAGCGAATTAGGATATCTTGGAGCGTATTATTGAATGCATGCCCCATATGTAACACACCAGTTACATTGGGCGGGGGTATCATTATTGTATAGCTGGGCTGCCCGTCTTTAGCATTTATGCCAGCTCGGAACGCTTTTTGATTTATCCATTTCTCTGAAACACTTTTTTCTACCGTTGCTGCTTCAAAATTTTTATTTAATGCCATACCCGAAAGATCCAAAACTATTATAAGATGGAAATAGCGTGTCTTGAATTGAAGTGAAAGCCCAAGTTTTGCTGCAAACCGTATAAGTTACAGAATTAGGGCCTAATTGGTGCCGTGACGCCTAAACTCATATGTTTTCAGACTGAGGCATACCCAAAACATGGTAGCCACCATCGACATATATTATTTCTCCAGTTGTGTACGCACCTGCATCTGACGCAAGATATACAGCGGTACCACCAACAGCTTCCAGCGTTGCATTTGAACGCAATGGAGAATTCATTTCAGTATGCTTAAAAGTTTTCCTAGCACCACCAATAGCAGCCCCCGCAAGCGTTTTCATAGGCCCTGGAGAGATAGCGTTTACTCTGATTTTATCAATACCAAGATCATTTGCCAAATAACGAGTAGTTGCCTCAAGTGCCGCCTTTGCAACCCCCATTACATTATAAAATGGCGTCACTCGGTTTGAACCCTGATAAGTTAAAGTAATTAATGTGCCACCATTCTCAACCATAAGAGGGTGGGAACGTCGGGCAATTTCAACAAACGAATACGAAGAAATATCGAGTGAGTTTTTAAAATTCTCTCTGGTCGTATTCAAAAACCTTCCTGTCAGCTCATTTTTTTCCGAATAGGCAATTGCGTGTACAACAAAATCTAAAGAACCCCAACTTCTCTGTAGTTTTTCAAAAGCCCGGTCAAGTGAAGCATCATTGGTTACGTCAACATCAAGAAGCAAATTTGCTCCAACAGACTCTGCTAAAGGCTGTAATCGCCTTCCAAAAGCTTCGCCTTGATGAGTAAATGCAAGTTGTGCTCCAGCATTCGACATAGCTTTTGCTATACCCCAAGCAATCGATCGCTCGTTAGCAACACCCATTATAAGTCCACGTTTACCTTTTAGATGTAACATGATTAACTCCGGTTTATCAGACTTTAATCTTTATAATTTGATAATAACATCGATCCATTTGTTCCGCCAAAACCAAAACTATTAGTCATAACAGTATCCAGCTTTGCTTTCTCAACCAAAGAGCTAGCTATCTCAGAAGGTTTTAACTCAGGGTCAAGCTGTTCAATATTTATTGAAGGCGCTATAAAGTCATGTTGAAGCATAAGGAGGCAATAGATCGCTTCTTGGGCGCCTGTAGCTCCTTGGCTGTGACCTGTCATAGATTTGGTCGAACTGACTAAAGGAGTTGTACCTTCGCCAAAAACACGTCTCACGGCCTCTATCTCGCCCACATCACCGACAGGAGTAGATGTTCCATGCGCGTTTATATAACTAACAGCTCTTTCTTTAGATAGAGTTTCAAGAGCTAACCGCATTGCGCGCTCTCCACCTTCACCAGACGGCGCCACCATATCGTGCCCATCTGAGGTTGCTCCAAATCCGGTCACTTCTGCATAAATTTTTGCTCCACGAGCTATAGCGTGCTCAAGATTTTCTAATACAAGGATAGCTCCGCCACCACCAATAACAAACCCGTCTCTGTCAACGTCAAATGCCCTAGAGGCTTTTTCAGGGGTTTCATTATACTTTGATGACATCGCACCCATAGCGTCAAAAAGACAAGACAAAGTCCAATCTAACTCTTCTCCACCACCTGCAAACATAATATCTTGCTTTCCCATCATAATTTGCTCTGTTGCATTTCCAATGCAGTGAAGCGAAGTAGAGCAAGCTGATGTTATGGAATAGTTTAACCCCTTTATCCTAAAAGCGGTCGATAAATTTGCAGAAATTGTTGATGACATGCATTTAGGCACAGCAAATGGTCCAATGCGCTTTGGCGCACCAGATTTTAAAACAACTTGATGGGCAGTTAGCATTGCTGATGTTGAAGGTCCTCCAGAACCAGCGATTAAACCAGTCCTATGATTTGAAACTTCACTATTGTCTAAACCAGCATCATTTATAGCTTGATCCATCGCTATGTGAGCATATGCGGCTCCAGGACCCATAAACCTGAGAGTTCTTTTATCCACAAAATCTGTGACATCTAATTTAATGTCACCCGCTACTTGGCTCCTAAAACCATGCTCAATCATATCTGAATTAGAAGTAATTCCTGACTTACCCAACTTTAAGCTGTCCAAAACTTCGTTTGCATTATTACCAATAGATGAGACTATTCCCAATCCAGTTATCACCACCCGGTGCATAGTCTTCTCCTTTTTTGGGCTGGATTAAGCCAGCATCATACTACTTTTCAATTTCACGAATAAACTTTACCCAAATACTAATTTGAAGATAAAGCAACTTTCATATCTTTTACTTGATATATGAGCTCGCCATCAGCTTCAACCGTTCCGTCTGCAACACCCATTGTTAGTCTTCTTGTCTGGATCGCTTTTGTGAAAATAACGTTATATTTTAGAAGTCTTCGATCCGGACGAACCATCCCCGTCAGCTTGACTTCGCCAACTCCCAAAGCATAGCCGCGACCCTGCCAACCACGCCAACCTAAATTGAATCCCGTTAATTGCCAAAGGCCATCTAAACCAAGACAGCCAGGCATTATAGGATTGCCAGGAAAATGGCATTTGAAAAACCAAATGTCAGGGTTTATATCGTATTCAGCGATCACATGACCCTTCTCATTTTCTCCCCCATGCGAGCTTATTTCAGTAATTCTGTCCATCATCAGCATAGGAGGCTCAGGAAGCTGAGCATTGCCTGGGCCAAATAGGTCACCTTTGGCACACTTTAGAAGATCTTCACGACTAAAACTTGATGGATACTCTGCCATTATGAACTTTCTTTTTTGCTCTTTGTTGCCTAATCTTTGTAGCTGTCTATCATTCCACTTGACCAGCTTGCAAGCCTAAGAAAAAATAGATTATTCTGAAAATGTAAAAAGCGTTGAACTTTTAAACACTTTTGATTTATCATCATGTAAAGAGAAACAGAGAGAATTCTAATATGACATCCATTCAGAGAGCAACAGATTGGCTTTTAAGCTCAAATCTGCGCCCAACACGGCAACGTGTGGTGTTAGCGGAAATCTTGGTAGGTGACGGCAAACATAGGCACGTCACAGCTGAAAGTCTTTTCGAACAGGTAAATAAACGCCCTGATAAAGTCTCATTAGCAACCGTTTACAATACTTTACATACTTTTTGTGATGCCGGCCTCGTTCAGGAAATTACTGTTGATGGATCTAAGAGCTATTTTGATACGCGAACAAACGATCATCCACATTTTTATTGGGAAGATGATCAGAAGTTGACAGATGCGCCAGCTGATCAATTAAAAATAGTAGAACTTCCAAACGCGCCAGAAGGAGCAGAAATTGCTTCAGTCGATGTAATTATCCGTCTTCGTCGGAAATAGTTTTTGAAAGCCATTGGTTACGAAAAATTTGGTCTCGCCGCCAAAGTTTTAAAAGTTCAAGAAATAGAATTGCAAAAACCCGGACGACAAGAAGTCGTCATAAAATTAAAATATTCAGGAGTGAACCCTTCAGATGCGAAAGCTAGAGCTGGAAATAGACCGGGAGTTTCAAAGCCTGAATATGATTTAGTCATACCACATTCAGATGGGTCAGGAGTGATAAAGGAAGTGGGATCAGGACTTGATCAATCATTAATTGGTAAACGTGTTTGGGTAAGAAATGGTCAATGGAAACGACCCTATGGAACAGCAGCAGAATATATTACGATACCTTTAGAAAATACAATTGAAATGCCTAGTAAAATGACATTTCAAGAAGGTGCAACTATGGGTATTCCAGGCCTCACAGCCGCACATGGAGTTTTTGGATCTGGAGAAGTAATAGGGCAAACATTACTTATTTCAGGAGGTGGCGGAGCAGTAGGCCACCTGGCCGTTCAATTGGCCAAATGGGGCGGAGCAAAAGTAATTGCAACGGGTTCAAAGAATAGCGCTAGATCAATTTTAAAATATGGAGCTGACTATTTTTTTGATTATGCCAGCGATAACTTGCCAACCCAAATTAGCAAAATTGCGCCTGAGGGAGTTGACCGTGTTATAGAAGTTGAATTTGGTTTGAATTTAAATTGGATACACCAAATTTTAAAACCCAATAGCACGCTTGCAGTTTATGGGTCGGCAAAAGAGATGAACCCTCTAATACCTTTTGGTTTGTATTTGTTTAAAGCTATAAAAATAGACTTTTTTTTAATTTATATTTTACCAAGTAAAGAAAGAGAAATAGCGATAAATTATATGCACTCAGCTTACGAACAAAAAGCTTTAGTACCTAAGATAGATAGTATCTTTAAGCTTGAAGCTTGCTACCAAGCACATGACAGGACTTTGACAAAAGGCCGCGAAGGTGCGGTTTTGCTGGAAATTTAATTTAAAGCTATTATAAAATTTTAAGAATTTTTTGGAGAAATTTTGAATGCTTGTTAATACATGTGTCTTTGATGCTTATGGTACTCTTTTTGACGTAAACGCTGCCGCGAGGATAGCAGCGAACGAACCAAACCGAGAAATATTCAAAGACGTTTGGCCTAGTGTTTCGAACATATGGAGAATGAAACAACTACAGTATACTTGGCTAAGGTCGATGACGGGATCTTACACTGATTTTTGGTCGATTACACAAAACAGCCTAGACTTCGCTCTTGAGGCTCATAAATTGCAAAACGATTTGGTATTAAGAGAGAGACTATTGGCCCTTTACTGGGAATTGCAGCCGTACTCCGAAGTTTCCCAAATGTTAAAAGAATTGAAAAAAAATGGTATTAAAATCGCTATTTTATCCAATGGGTCTCCAGAAATGTTAAATGGTGCTGTAAAATCCTCTAATCTTTATGCAGTTATTGATGAAATCATATCCGTTGAGACTGTAAAAATTTTCAAGCCAAGTTCACTAGTATACAAGCAAGTGGAAAAGATAATGGAATGCTCGAAGTCCGACATTTTATTTGTTTCGTCAAATGGATGGGATATTGCCGGAGCGGCAGGTTTTGGTTTTAAAACTGCTTGGGTTAACAGGTTACAAGAACCAATTGACCGGTTGGCCCACAAACCAATGCATATAGTAGAAGACCTGAAGTCTATACCTACTTTTTTTTCTAATTAATTTTTATTAATATTAAAGAATTCAATCTAACCTAAAACGCCATTGCAATAGCGTCAAAAATAATCATCATGCTAACTGCGTTTGTTTATGCAAATCAGAGAAGATAAAATATGCAAATTGATGAAATCCTTGAAGCTGACAAGCGTCTAAATAATAAGAAAAGGATTACTCCCCTTTTAAATTCTCCTTTTTTAGATGAAATAGCAGATAGAAAAATTTTCATAAAAGCAGAATGTTTACAGCATACAGGAAGTTTCAAATTCAGAGGTGCATTCTCTGCCATATCATCCATACCAATTGAAAAGCGTAAAAAAGGTGTAATAGCCTATTCATCGGGCAATCATGCACAAGGAGTTGCTTTAGCCGCAAAAATTCATAAAATTCATGCAACCATTATAATGCCAGAAGATGCTCCAGAAATAAAAATAAATAATACCAGAGACTTAGGCGCAGAAGTTATCCTTTATGATCGATTAAATGAAAGTAGGGAAAAAATAGGAGAAAGAATTTCAGAAGAACGATTATTATCGCT
>JAQWIK010000009.1 GCA_029248915.1 Paracoccaceae bacterium
ATAAAGCCTTATTGGCGACCCATTGAATGTCTTTGGCACTATCTATCAAAGTACCATCTAAGTCGAAAATTATACTAGCCCTACAGGGATCTACTTTTCCCAAATCACACTCCAAACTATCCGCTAACTTTTATTACTATCCGTTTCCACTAAGGATTTTTTACTGCCGTGTAAAATTTAATTTGCTGAAAAAGTCTCAAATTTTCTTAGAATTAACAATTTTTTCTTAAAGATGTTGTTTGAAAATTAGTTGCCCATTACCTTGTTCTAGAGAATCGATTAATCAGGGAGAGTACGAATGATCAATAAAATTAAATTAGGTGCTGCTATTTCTGCCGCCCTTCTGTTTTGTGCAAGTTTTACTACACAATTAGTTGCTGAAGACTGTCACAGAGGTACGTTAGATGTAGGCTATTGCGACAGAAACTTAGACCAAGTAGCGGATCTACCATTAGATCCAAAAGACTGGATTGACCCAAAAACAATAATATTCACATATACTCCCGTCGAAGACCCTGCGGTGTATGCAAATGTTTGGAAGCCTTTCACAGATCATATGGAAAAAATTACTGACCGAAAAGTGGTGTTTTTCCCTGTTGAGTCAAACGCTGCTCAGCTTGAAGCAATGCGCTCAGGCAGATTGCATGTCGCTGGTTTTAACACCGGGTCGAATCCAATAGCGGTTAGCTGCGCGGGCTTTGTACCTTTTGGAATGATGGCATACGACGATGGAAGATACGGATATGAAATGGAGATTATCGTAAAAAAAGGCAGCGATATAGCATCTCCTGCAGATATTGCGGGTAGAACAATGGCTTTTACGTCGCCAACATCTAACTCTGGCTTCAAAGCACCTTCTGCGATCCTTAAAGGTGAGTTTAGCTTATTAGCAGACAAAGATTTCACACCAACATTTTCTGGAAAGCACGATAACTCTATATTGGGTGTTTATAACGGTGACTACGAAGTTGCTGCTATAGCAAACTCAGTTCGGCAGCGAATGGAGCGTCGCGGTGTTATAGAAAAAGACGTACTGGAAATAATTTATACATCACCAACCTTCCCGACGACTGGGTATGGTCACGCACACAACTTACATCCTGAGCTTGTTGCAAAGATCAAAAATGCTTTCTATAGCTTTGACTTTGAGTCAGACGCGACTTTCAAAAAAGAATTTGCAAAGGCTGACCGTTTCATTGGTATTCGTCATAAGAATGACTGGGCTGTCATTAGAGGCATTGATACCGCAAACGGTGTAAGCTACGACTGTAAATAATTATTATAAAGTCATAACAAAATTTGGTCAGGCCTTGCAAAGGGTCTGACTAAACTCACTAAAATTTAAAAATATATGGGTATCAGATGCTGCAACTCAACGACTTAACTAAGAAATATAAGACTGGAGAGCTGGCTCTGAAAGGGGTCACTTTAGAAATTCCCAAAGGCCAAGTTTTGGCACTTATCGGACCATCAGGTGCAGGAAAATCTACTCTGATTAGGTGCGTGAACCGGCTCGTTCAGCCTACTTCTGGAAGTGTTGCACTGAAAGGAAAAGAGTTAACAAAGTTGTCTTCCTCTGCTTTGCGACGGGCACGAAGAAAAATGGGTATGATTTTCCAGGAGTATGCTTTAGTTGAGCGATTGACAGTTATGGAAAATGTTTTGTCAGGCCGTCTTGGCTATGTAGGATTTTGGCGCAGCTATTTTCGAAAATTTCCACGTGCAGATGTTCAAGAGGCTTACCGACTGCTAGACCGAGTTGGTCTCAAGGAAATGGCGGACAAGCGTGCAGATGAACTATCTGGTGGGCAAAGACAGCGGGTCGGTATTTGTCGTGCACTAATACAAAATCCAGATCTGTTACTTGTAGATGAGCCAACTGCGAGTCTCGATCCAAAAACATCCCGTCAAATAATGAGATTAATTCAAGAGCTATGTTCTGAAAGAGGCCTTACGGCTATTATTAATATTCACGATGTATTTCTTGCCCAAATGTTTTCTCAACGCGTTGTTGGCTTGGAATTAGGGTCAGTCGTCTATGATGGAAAGCCAGAAGGTTTGACACCAGAAGTTCTAACTCGAATTTATGGTGAAGAAGATTGGTCTGCCACAATAAAATCTACAGACGAGGATGACGATAATGAGGAAGAGTTGCAATCATGACGGATTCTTTGGAAGCCCCGAACTATGCCTCTAGTTGGAAGAAAGCTCCGTTCATCAAAAATAGATTTGTAAGGTGGCTGATCATTGTTGGCGGCGCAATCTACTTGTCTGCTGCACTAGGAACAATGAACATAGACTTAGACAGAGTGAAAGAAGGATTGCCAAGAGCGCAAAGGTTCTTAGATGCATTCTTTCCACCAAATTTTGCAGATAATCGAGGCGTTCTTTGGGACGGTATTGCTGAGAGTATCTGGATGGCCATTATTTCCACTGTGGCGGGTATAGCTCTTTCCATTCCAATTGGACTTGGGGCTGCTCGAAATTTAGCTCCAGCTTGGGTTTACTTGTTTTGCCGAAGTGTAATTGCAGCATCACGGACTTTTCCCGAAATAATACTCGCTATTTTTGCTGTAAAATTGTTTGGTTTCGGACCGTTTGCCGGATTTGTAGCTTTATCTCTTGGAACTATTGGATTTTATGCAAAATTGCTCGCCGAAGACATTGAAAATACAAGTGCATCGCAAGCAGAAGCTGTAAAGGCAACAGGTGCAAATTGGTTTCAATGGGTGAATTATTCCATTCAGCCTCAGGTTATGCCAAGGATGATAGGTCTGTCTATATATAGGCTGGATATCAATTTTAGAGAGTCAGCAGTTGTAGGCATCGTAGGCGGTGGTGGAATTGGGGCAACTTTAAACACTTCTTTTTCTCGTTACGAATTTGATACAACGGCAGCTATTCTTTTAATAATAATCTTAATAGTGATGTTCATGGAATATACATCTAGCTTTACGCGAAAGTGGGTGCAGTAATGCCGACAATTCAAAATAATAGTATTGAAATTTGGCGGCGGCGCACTTCCAAAGAGCAGTGGATAAGATGGATTTTTTGGTTAATAGGTCTTTCAATTATTTTCTTCGCTTGGAATACAATTTCGGAAAAAACGATATGGTTTTTCGTTCAAGACGCACCTAACCAAGCTGCTGATATAGCAGCAAGAATGGTTCCACCTAAGTGGTCCTATATGGATAAATTGTGGCAGCCTGTTTGGGATACCATAAACATCGCGACGATTGGCACAGTTATAGCAATGACTATAGCTGTCCCAGTCGCCTTCGCTACAGCCAGAAATACTACGCCAAACATCGTTGTCCGAACCATTGGTCTTTTTATTATTGTATCATCCAGATCAGTTAATTCTCTTATATGGGCTCTGATATTGGTTTTTATTTTAGGTCCAGGTGTTTTAGCTGGAACAATAGCTATAGGGCTAAGATCAGTTGGGTTTTGTGCAAAGCTAATTTATGAATCAATCGAAGAAATAGATCATACACAGGTGGAAGCTATCGAAGCAACCGGTGCTAGTGGTCCACAAAAAATGATATATGGAATACTACCTCAGGTTCTTCCTACAATAGCTGGAGTTGGCATCTACCGATGGGATATTAATATTCGAGAATCTACAATCTTAGGGTTGGTTGGTGCAGGCGGTATTGGATTACAGTTAAATGGCTCATTAAATACACTTGCCTGGACCCAAGTATCTTTAATTTTGCTGGTTATTTTGGCAACTGTTTTCATCTCAGAATGGGTTTCTGCTAAAGTTCGTGGTGCTATTATTTAAAGATCAGTACCGAGATAAATAGTAGCTCGTTTTCTGGTTTTAATATTTTTTAATTGTTAGTAGAGCTCAAAATGAAGCATACAACTTTGGAAGATTTAGCTTCCCAATTTGATGCATTTTTTGTTGATCAGTTTGGCGTACTTATGGACGCTTCCGGCCCTTTTCCATTTGCAATACATGCAATTAAAAAGCTTTCTGAATATAATAAACCTATAGTTTTACTTTCGAATTCAGGGAAAAGGGCCGAAAATAATTGCAAACGGCTTAAAAGACTTGGTTTTGAATTAAAATTGTTTAGTGCAGTTATTACTTCTGGAGAGGTCGCATACTGGACAATAAAAAATAAATTTGAAGATAGTGGCTTTATAAAACCAAAAATATATTTAATTTCAAGAGACGCAGATACATCACCAATTGATGGTCTTTCTTGTGAACCAACCAAAAATACGGATGAAACCGATTATTTAATAATTGCTGGGTCTGAATCTGATCGCAGGCCTTTTAACTATTATAGAAGTCTGCTGGAACCACTAGCCACCAGAAGGGTGCCCGCTTTCTGTACAAACCCAGATTTAGTTATGCTGACTCCGAAGGGAACTTCTTTTGGAGCAGGTTTAATTGCAAAAGAATATGAAAAAATGGGGGGATCTGTGACGTGGTTTGGAAAACCTCACCCATTAATTTACAAGTTTGCTCTTAATAAAATTCCAGGAATAGATTCTAAGAACGTACTATGTATTGGTGACAGTCTAGAACATGATATCAGAGGAAGTTTCAATTCTAATTGCTCAAGCGCTCTTGTTAAAACCGGTATTGCAGCTGAAACGAAAACAGAAGAATTAATGAATTCTATCAACTTTTCTGACATACCAAATTTTATTATTCCGGCTTTTTCATTTTAAAGCAAAATTTATTAAAATAATTTGTTTTTGATTAATTTCCATTATTGCTAGACTACGAAGATTAATGCTAAAAAAGTTAAATAATGTCAGGGTTCTTACACTTATCAGACTTCCATCTTGTCGAAGATGAAACCTCCTTATCAAGAGCATTCAATGCGAAGTACATTCTTAAAAATACAATTGATAAGATTATAGATAAGAAAAAAGATTTTGGGAATCTTGATGGCGTAATTATCACTGGTGATATTAGTGATGATGGAAGCACTACAAGTTATTCAGACGCATATGATATATTAAAAGAACTACACTTACCTTTACTAGCCATCCCAGGAAATCACGACATGCGTGAGCCAATGATGGAATATTTCGCGCAAGACACAAATATTCAGAGCTCAGAATTTCTTGATTGGGTGTACGAGACAAGTGATACTGTAATTATTGGCCTAGATACATTAGTCGAAGGTCAAAAATATGGCATGCTACGGTCAGAAAGTTTAAACTTACTAATTGAAAATTTAAGAGGGCCTACTGAGAAAAATATTATTCTTGCGATCCATCATCCTCCGATAAATACGGGCATTCATTTCATGGATGAGATAGGGCTAAAGAACTCAGATGAACTTTCAGAGTGTCTTGATGCAGCCAAACAACCAATCAGAATTCTCTGCGGGCATGTGCACGGAATTTATCAAGGTACTTTAGGAATTCACTCGGTTGTGACAGCACCTTCTACTTGTACGAGATTTTCATTTAACAAAAGAACTGATGGGCCTAAGAGTTTTAAATTATCCCCTACAGGTTTCGCATACTTAGACAGCTCAAAAAGTGGTTTTTGGACTGCATTAACAACTGTAAACTAAATTTGGTATAAATTATGATGTCGATTAAATTTTTAACTAATCTCTCAAAGTTTATTTTTTAGAAAAATATGAAAATGCGTTGGCATATTGGCCTCATGACCGGAACGGTTTTAGATGGAAACATCGATATTGCATTTGTGCGCACTGATGGGAAAATAATAGAAGAATTTGGGCACTATGATTTGATGCCATATGACGAGGAAGTAAAAGATTTACTTATTAAAACTCTCGATGAAGCTCAAATTTGGAATTTTAATGGTCCTGAGCCAGAAATCTTTTCTAAGACAGAAGCAGCGCTGACAAATTCTCAAACAGCAGCTGTTCAGAAATGTATTAAGCTGTCAGGAATAGATAAAAATGAAATTGGAGCCGTTGGGTTTCACGGGCAAACTGTTTTACACAGAGCTCCTTGCGGATCATTAAAAGGAGCAACGCGACAATTAGGTGATGGTCAAGCAATGGCCAACCAACTCGGCATTCCAGTCGTTTATGACTTTAGATCAAATGATATGAAAGAAGGTGGACAAGGCGCACCACTTTGCCCAATTTATCATGCAGCACTACTCAAAAAGATTGGGGCAACTTCGAATACAGCAATACTAAACTTAGGTGGTTTAGGAAATTTAAGTTTTTTTTCCGATGAATGTGGACTAATTGCTTTTGACACCGGGCCAGCCAACGCTCCACTAAATGACTGGATAAAGCTCAGTAATATTGGCGAAATGGATATAAATGGCGACATTGCTGCAAAGGGAAAGGTCAACGAAAGTAAATTATCTGAGGTATTATCAGACGCCTATTTTGAAATGTCATTTCCAAAATCGTTAGATCGTTTTAGCTTTTCTCATCAGATTGCAGAAGGTATGTCAATTGAGGATGGTGCTGCAACATTAACAGCATTAGCAGCAGCTGCAGTAGCCAAAGGCATTGATATCTTGCCAGTACGTCCGACACAGTTGATCGTTTCAGGCGGTGGGAGAAAAAACTTGACAATGATGCGAGAGATCTCAATTCGAGCTCACATTAAAGTTGAAACCGCAGATAGATATAATTGGCGCGGGGATGCTATCGAGGCAGAATGTTTTGCTTTTCTTGCAGCAAGAACACTGGCAAATCTTCCTATTTCATATCCTAAAACAACAGGTGTTGCTGAACCCATGACAGGAGGTGTTATTGCACATAAAATATTTAATGCCTGATTTTAAAGATAGACAAAAATTAAAACATACCATTAAGGAAAATTTAAATGTTGGAAGGCATTGTCGTTTCTTGCCAAGCTCGTCCAGATAACCCTCTTCATGGACCACTTTTCATGTCAGCTATGGCTGTTTCAGCTGTGCAAGGTGGCGCAACGGCAATCAGAGCAAATGGTATTAAAGATATAAGGTCGATTAAAGCGCATGTAAAAGTACCAATTATTGGAATAAATAAAATTTTTTCGGATAAGTCTGAGATTTACATTACTCCGAGCAAGAAATCTGCGTCAGATGTTGCTAGTGCGGGAGCTTCAATTATAGGTATAGATGCAACCATTCGTAAGCGGGTATTTGAACCTTTAAGTGAGATAATAAAATACATTAAAAAAGATTTAAATTGTCTAATACTTGCAGATGTCAGTAATTTAGATGAAGCGATGCAAGCTGAAAATTTAGGGGCTGATTTTATCGCAACAACACTATCTGGCTATACAAACACCAGTCCAAAAACAAAAAATGAACCAGATCTGGAATTAGTGGCAACTTTAGTAAATAATTGTAAAATACCAATAATCGCTGAGGGTCGATATGAAAACTCGCAACAAATCTCTTCCGCATTCGAGCTTGGAGCAGCTGCAGTAGTTGTTGGAACGGCAATAACAAATCCGAGAGAAATAACGCGTAAGTTTGTTAATCAAATAAAGGATCTTTAAAATGAATGTACTTGCAATTGATGGAGGAGCCTCAACTGCGAAATGGTGTGTTCAAAACCAGGAAGGTAAATCCTTAATGTACCAAACCACGGGTCCATTAAGTGGTCATATCTTCAATTCTAAAACCAAAGAACAAAGTGAAACCATATTACGTAATATCTGCAAAGCAGCCTATAAAATTGCTCCTATTTCTAAAGTTATTGCTGGTATTTCAGGGCTAGATAGTAAATCCGATCAAGCAAAATGGATAAGCGGTGTTATAGAAAAATCTCTCAATATAAAAGATGTATTAATTTCAGATGATTTATTTTTTGTTTTCCTAGGTTTATCTTCTCCAGGTAAAGGGCTGCTAGTTTATGCGGGAACTGGCTGTATCGCATATCATTTAACAAAAGATTATAAAGTCATACGCGCAAATGGATATGGTTACCTAGTTGACGACTGTGGCGGAGGTTTCTGGATAGGTCAGCAAGCCCTAAAACAATGGCTCCGAAGTATGGAAACACGTCAGCCAACAACTTCAGTACTCGATGATAGATTAGTGAAAAAATTCGGATCAAGAGATTGGAATATTATTCGAGAAAAAGTGTATAAAGGGGGTCGAGAAACAATCGCAAGTATTACTAAAGAAGTACGTTTTGCAGCTAATTTAGGTGACCCAAATGCACTTAAAATTTTTCACGAAGCTGGCGTCGAAATAGGAAAGTTGGCAAATCGTTTATTCACAATGACTGAATTAAAAAAAACTGAAATGCATTTGATCGGCGGCGTCACAAACTGCCACGAATTTCTGGATACTGGTTTGAGAGGGAACCTTGATGGCAATATTCAGTATAGACCAATTATTTCAAATAACGCGGAGATCATGGCAAGTATTGTTCAAAAATATAGTTTTAAACAACTGGCTCATCTTTCTTTATTAAGCTAGAAATTCTCCAGAGCGCCAAACTCTTTGAACGTTTAAATCATTATCTAACCATAAAAAGTCGGCTCGTGCGCCAGGCTTCAAAACTCCGAGCTCTTTCTCCATACCAATAAATTTTGATGGTAATATTGTTGCCATTTTTAAAGCATCTATGTGTGGAATGCCGACTTTATTAACCATAAACCTCACTGCAGACGCTAAATCTAAATCAGCACCTGCTAACGTCCCATTTGCTAGAGTTAATCGGCCATTTTTTCGAAAAATTGTTCTTCCATTTAATTCAAAACTTTCTAGGGATGTTCCCGTTGTAGCCATAGAATCACTGATAAGAAAAATAGATCCTGGAGATTTTTTTGCCCTCAACGCAACTCTAATTGCAGCTTCGTTAACATGAAAACCATCTGCTATAATCCCTGCAGAAAAGTGACCAAGTTCTAAAGCTGCACCTACCAAACCAGGCTCTCGACTTCCAAATTGGCTCATTGCATTGAAAAGATGTGTTACACCAGTAGCACCTGCATTGGCCAGCTCTTGTGCTTGAGCAAAGCTACAATCTGAGTGACCCAATGATACTATCACACCAGCAGCAGTTAATTGCTCAATATATTCTATAGATACAGCCTCCGGTGCAACAGTGATTAAAACTTTTGGAATTTTCTGAGCTAAAGTCTCCAAATTTAAGTAGTCACTATTATCCATAGGTTTAATAACTGATTTATCATGGGCACCGCTTCGCGAAGAAGCTAAATGTGGGCCCTCTAGATGCAAACCTATAAAACTAGGTATATCATTTTCATAAGCCTCAATGGCACAATTTTGAGCTGCTTTCGTTACAGCAGGAACATCAGAAATCAAAGTTGGGAATAATGAAGTAGTCCCAAGTTTAGCATGTGTATCACAGATTTTTTCAAGTATTTGCAAAGATGGAGCCTCGTTAAGTAAATAGCCCCCGCCACCATTTACCTGAATATCTACAAACCCAGGACAAATTAAACCCTTATGCAATAAAGTTACTTCACAATCTGGGCCAACATCTTCCTCAGGTATTATTTTTAAAATTTTGTTTTTTTCAATTACAAGTGCAGCCCCAAAGTGCTCATCGGTACCATCAAAAATTCTCGCTCCAATATAAGCTTTTCTTTCAGTCATATTGTTTTGGTTACCTTTTTTAGAAGCCTAGGTTGATCTGGATTCCTGCCCCTTGATAAAGCTAAATTTTCAATAAAGGTGTAAAATGAGGCTATTAGAGCTACCGGGTCAGTAAATGGGTGACCAGTTGTCACAAAATCAAGTCTCTTAGAGACACACAGCTGATTTGAAGTTCCAAAAACCTTAGCTTTTTTTAAAGCTAAATTTTCGCATACACTTGAAATAGAGTATTCCGCAGCATCTCTAGATATAAAAGCAAGTACAGGATAATTTTCTTCAACTATTTCTACTGGGCCATGTAAAATTTCTGCTGATGAGTAAGACGATGCATGAATTCCACAGGTCTCTATCAGTTTCAAAGAAGCCTCATTTGAAATAGCAAAAGAAAGTCCCCTTCCCAAAGTATAAAGCTGATTACATTTTGCCAATTCATTTTTTAGATCAGACCATTGTATCCCAATGGCTTTATCAAGCATTTTTGGCAGTCTGTGAATTTTATTCAAAAGCTCATCATCTTTACTTATTTTAGCCACTAAAACTAAGCAAACTATTAGAGAATTTACAAAAGTTTTGGTAGCGGCAACACTTTTTTCGTTACCTGCGTTTAACGATATCGGAAATTTACTTTTTTGAGCTAAAGGCGAGTTGATGTTATTCGTGAAGCTAGCAGTA
>JAQWIK010000010.1 GCA_029248915.1 Paracoccaceae bacterium
CAACTGCTTTCGTTCCTTTGAAAAGAATTTTCTTTACATGAGCTTTTGTAATTACAACAAGGTTTTTATTTTTTTTTCTGGGCGATAAATAGGCATATGAAGCCGATGATCTTATTCCTTTGTGGGTGTTTATTTGATAAACAAAAGAGCCTTCTATATCCCCAGTATTATAGTCGGGGTTTCTATTTATGCCTACCTGCTCAGTTGCCTCTAAGTAGCAACTTGTTAAAGTATGCGCATATTGTGAAACGTCTGTAACCTGTATTGGCCCACTATTGCCACGCTCTTGATTACTAGTTCCTCTCCAAGTTTCCATTTTGCGAAAAAAAGGCTCGACATCCTGCCAGTGCCAGCCAGTAGCATGCTCACCCCACTCATCAAAGTCATTCTTACTACCTCTAGCGAAAACCATCGCATTTATCGAGCTAGAGCCTCCTAGCACTTTACCTCTAGGCCAATACATTCTCTTTCCATGAAGATTCTTTTCGGGCTCAGTATTAAATTTCCAATTTACATTTTGATCGTAAAATAGTTTGCCGTATCCAATCGGAAGCTTAACATAGGGATTATGATCCTTTGGTCCGGCTTCTAGAAGGAGGATCTTAATCTTATTATCTGCTGCCAACCTGCCTGCAAGCGCTGAACCTGAGGAACCTGCACCAACAATTACGTAGTCATAGTTGCTCATTCAACGATTTTCCAACTATCGTGTTCAAGAAGACTTATCCTTATTTCCTAATAATTGAACTGATATTAGGAGGCCGGAAGAAACAATAATTAAGATTGTCGAAATGGCAGCAATAGTCGGATCTATTTGATCTCTTAAAGCTAAAAACATGCTTCTGGTAATTGTAGAGTTATCACCACCTGCGACAAAAAGAGAAATTATTATCTCATCAAAGGATGTCAAAAATGCAATAAGTGATGCGGAGACAATTGAGAATTTTATTTGTGGTAAAGTGATCTCTCTAAACGCTCGGAACCTGGTTGCTCCAAGTGAGCGTGCTACTTTTTCTTGGTTCATATCATAATTCTTCAAGGCAGAAAAAACGATTATCAAGACAAGTGGCATCGCGACAAGGGAGTGCCCCAGCACCAATCCTAGTACGCTATTAACGAGTTTGAATTGTACAAAGAAATAAAAGAGGCCAATGGCAACCAATATAATTGGGACCATCATTGGAGAAATGAATATTGGGAAAAGAATTTTGCTTAGTCTAGAGCTACCGTTCACCAGTCCATATGCTGCCATTGTCCCAATTGGCGTTGCAACAAATATGGTAAGAACAGCAACCTTAACAGATGTCCATGTGGCTGACATCCAATCATTGAACCCGTTTCCCTTCCAAGAGAAAAAATAATTTTCATACCACCTGAGGGACCACTCTTTTGGTGGAAACTCCAAGTACTGACTTGCAGAAAAAGACATAGGAATTACCACTAATGAGGGAACAATTAGCAGGAATAAAACTATAAAGGAAATAGCATAAAGCCAAATTCTATTCTTCAACTTTATCTGTGTTTCAGATACATTTTTGTTAAGAAACCCACTCGCCATTATCTATTCCCCAATTGATCTAATGAAATCAATTTAGATGCTACAAATAGTATGATTCCTGTTACTACTAACAACACCACTCCTAGTGCGCTAGCTGCTCCCCAATTAAAATACATCTCAATATTGGTTGATATTTTCATTGCAGCCATAATGACCTTACCACCGCCTAAGATCGCAGGTGTAACATAGAAACCGAGGCATAATACAAAGACTATCAGCAAACCCGCCAATAAACCCGGAAGTGTTAAAGGAAGAAAAACAGTCCAAAAAGCTCTGGTTGGTGTGGCTCCTAGGCTAGATGCTGCTTTCAGACAGTCTTTGTCGATAGAACGCATGTTTGCGTACAGTGGAAGAATTAGAAAAGGAAGCATGATATGAACCATCCCTATCAGAGTACCTGTTGTATTATGAACAAATTTTAATGGTTCGGTTATTAGTCCTGACTCAATTAAAATATTATTTATCAGTCCTTTTTTTTGTAAAAGAACTAACCATGCGTAGGTCCGAACTAATAAGCTTGTCCAGAAGGGTATCAAAACGGCAATCATACAAATGTTTGCCCATTTTCTGGAAAGCTGGGACATAAAGTAAGAAAGTGGATACCCAATCGCGGCACATATAATTGTTGTAAGGATACTAATTTTAAAAGTAGTTATAAAAATTTTTATATATGCTTTGCTTTTCCACATTCTCTCATAATTCTCTAATGAGAGAGTTCCATCACGCCCAATAAAAGACAGATAGAATAACCAGCCAACTGGTATTGCGATTAGCGCTATTACTAAAACTAAATATGGCAGCGTTAGTCCAAAAAAAGTGTAGCCCTCCCGAGATGCTAAGCGCCGAAGTTCTTCTTGATTAGGGGTATTTGAGGTTGAATTCATCGAATTAACTCACAAGGTAGCTATCTGCAACTTTTAACCCTAATGTCACCGTTTCACCTATTGCGGGAAGGGCTTTATCCGTAACACTTTGGTTGGGAATGCGTATTCTTAGGGTTTGTTCATCATTCTCTGTGTTAGCCAGTTCAATAACAAGTAGCTGGCTTTCCCCCTGAAAAATTGAATCCAGTAGCTTTCCCTGAAAATAATTGTCGTCATTTTTCTTCTTAGCAGATGCAAGGAAAACTTTTTCTGGCCTCACCACTAAAAGATAATCCCCATTTTTTTCTGGTGGCTTTGCCACTTTAATTTTGGAACTGCCGATGGATATATTTGAGTTAGTAACCTTCGCCGGAAGTAGGCTTGACTCACCTATAAAATCAGCAATGAAACCGTTTTGCGGATGGTCATAAATTTCACTCGGGCTTCCCAACTGCATTAACTCGCCGCCATTAATCACTGCTATCCTATCTGACATCGTCAGAGCTTCTTTTTGATCGTGTGTGACGTAAACCGTGGTCATGTTTAATGTGTCATGAAGTTGGCGTAATTCAATTTGCATTTCTTCTCGAAGTTTTTTGTCGAGAGCAGATAAAGGCTCGTCCATTAGAAGAATTTTGGGCTTAAAAACGATGGCTCTTGCAAGTGCCACTCGTTGGCGCTGACCGCCAGATAGTTCATCCACCCTTCGATGACCAAGACCTTCAAGTTTCACAGTGCTTAGTGCTTCACCGACTGTTTTTGCTATTTCTGATTTACTTACACCCCTTAGTTTCTGTGGATATCCAACATTTTGTTCAACGGTCATATGAGGAAACAGAGCGTAGTTTTGAAACACCATCCCTATTCCTCTTAGATGAGGGGGTTTGAGAATTACCTCTTCATCTCCAAATTTCACACTGCCATGGTCAGGATTTGTAAATCCAGCTAAAACCATTAAAAGCGTTGTTTTTCCAGAACCTGACGGTCCTAATAGCGTCATGAATTCGCCTGAGGTAATATCAAGACTGATGTCTTTTAGCGCATAAAATTCGTCATATTTTTTTGTTACATTTTCTATGGATATATTGAGAGATGTATTTTTCATTTTTTAAGGCTTTTCATAAGGAAAAGCCCAGGATGCAAACCATCCTGGGCTCGTAGAATTTGATAACCTATTCAGTCATCATCTCTTGATACATTTCATCCGCGTATGTTCTCCACTTAGAATACCAAGCGGTTTTCAGTGTAAGCTGATGCTGAGCGTTATCTGGATGGCTCGGCATTTGTCTCGCACGAGCGTCATCCATTAAGCCTAATTCATAAACTTTTCCATTTGTTGGGCCATACGTTATATATTTAGCAAACTCAGCCATATATTCTGGCTTCATCATTTCCGCTATATATTTCATGGCAAGGTCTTTGTTTTTAACTCCCTTGGGAATTCCATAACCTTCCCAATCCATAATACCGGTTCTCCAGTCATATGATACTTTTGCTCCGTCTTCTTTCGCTACGTCAAAGCGACCGTTCCATCCGGTGGTCATATCTACTTCACCGTCTTTCATAAGCTGCGCATGCATCGCACCTGACGACCACCAAACAGCAATATGTGGTTTGATAGATCTGATCTTATCAAGGGCACGTTCTATACCCTCTTCGCTATCTAACACATCATAGACTTGGTCCATCGGCACACCATCTGCTAAAAGAGCAGTTTCTAACTGTGCATCAACTCTATTTCGCATCGCCCTTGTTCCAGGAAATTTATCAACGTCGTAAAAGTCAGCCCAAGATCTTGGTCCATTTTCACCGAAGGTGTCAGTATTGAACGCAGCCACGACTGAAAAAATATCTGCACCTGCGCAGTAATCACTGTACATCCCTGGCAGATGGTTACTTACGTCAATAACCGAATAATCAAGCTTTTCTAGCAAACCTTCAGCGGCTCCTGATGCGCAGCTACCTGCACCACTAGAAAAAATATCAAATTTGTCAGCGCCAGATCTAACTTGTAATTTTACATCTGAAATTCCACCGTAAGTGTCTTCTTTAACGGTGATACCCATTGCTTTTGCAGCTGGCTGAAAAATACCTATTGATTGGCCTTTCTGGTACGCTCCACCCCATGACACTATGCGTAGTTCATCAGCAAAAGCGCTGGCACTTGACAGAGCCAGTCCCGCAGCTGCTAACAAGCCTGCAGTTTTAATTCCTAATTTCATTAAATTTCCTCCCAATTAAGCAGTTAATTTTTTTACTCTAACAACAATGAGGCAGTAATCAATGTTTCATTTTAAAATTTACGCTGCCATGCAGCAAAATAAAAATGCACTTACTGCATAGCGGCTTTGCATAATTATCTGATGAAAAATTACTATAAACAGTTACTTAAGCCTCATATAAATGAGGTAATAAATATGATAAAAAAAATACTAAGAGGCATAATGTTGGCACAGGCTGCAAGTGCAGCAAGAAGAACGTTGCGTTATCTCTCCGAT
>JAQWIK010000011.1 GCA_029248915.1 Paracoccaceae bacterium
GTAAACCAACCACCTAGACAATCGAGCAAAAAAACCTTCCCCATTACACATAAACGACACGGTCGCGCCCAGGCGCGCGCGTGTTGCATATATTACATTTAACATCAACAAAAAGGTGGATAATATGGACTGAAAATATTAACGTGTTGATAGTATTATATTTTATGGACTTTATGGTGCCCCCACACGGACTCGAACCGCGGACCTACTGATTACAAATCAGTTGCTCTACCAGCTGAGCTATAGGGGCACTAAAATGGTCATTAAATAAACACTTTCAATCATGCAAGAGACAAAATCAATTTAATGAGAAATTTGCTGGTTCACTCTTGCTAACAAGAAAACAGCACAAAGACCTATTAAAACGATCAAAATTGCGCCAGGTGCAGCATTTGGCAAATCTTCTAAACTTGCTTGTACATGAACTCGCGTGGCAAGTGTTTCAAAATTGAATGGCCTCAATAGCATAGTTGCCGGCAATTCCTTAACGCAATCCACAAAGACCAATAAAAGTGCAGTGGCCGTTGAAGCACTTATTAATGGTCGGTAAATCTCCCACAAAACTTGGAGCTTATTCCTACCCAACGATCTAGCCGCATTTGGCAAACTGGGGGACACTCTTCCTAATGCTCCATCCACAGTATGCTGGGCAATAGAGAAAAAGCGAACACAATAAGCTAAAATGATTGCAAAGGCTGTTCCAGTAAAAACCAATCCAGGATCATATCCTGTAAAATCAAAAACTCTATCAGCTAGCCAATTGTCCAGAAAAGCTAGGGGAACTAAAATACCAATCCCAAGCACTGCGCCTGGGGCTGCATACCCTATGGTAGTTAAAGGTAAAATTAAAGTTGGTAATTGTTTACCAGACAATCGGATACCGTAAACCATCAGCAATGCGAGTATGACCGTAATAAAAGCAGCCAAGCCAGACACCATTAAAGTATTTTTTATAGCTAAAATTAAGCTGGCATTAAGCCAAATATCTAAATTACCATACCCCAAATTTAGAAGTACAAGGAAAGGAAGGATAAATCCAAAAAAAATCGGCAGAAAACACACTACAAAAGCAATTAAGCTTTTAATACCATTCAGACTTACCTTTTCTATATTTTTGTGACGATAGGACAAATTATAAAACCGCAATTTTCGTTGGTTGAATTTTTCTAAGGAAACCAAAATAACAATTAAAATTAGCACTGTGGAGGCAATTTGGGCAGCGCCTCCTGCATTATTACTTTCTAACCAAACACTAAATATTCCTGTGGTTAAAGTTTGTACGGCAAAAAAATCAACAGCTCCGAAATCACTAGCCGTCTCCATCATCACAAGAGCAATACCAGCAAATACTGCGGGACGCGCTAATGGCAAACCCAGCCTAAAAAAGCGCCCTACAACTGAAATTCCAAGTGACTTTGCAACTTCCTCAGTTGACTCAGACTGTTCTAAAAACGCTGAGCGAGCCATTAAATAAACATAGGGGTAAAGAGCAAGCGATAAAACAAATATTGCTGAATTCAAACTACGAATTTCAGGAAACCAGTAATCCTGGGATGATTGCCAATTGAATACGCCTCTGAGTAAAGATTGGATAGGACCAGCATATTCTAATAAATCCACGAGAGCATACGAAGCCACATAGGCAGGCAGCGCAAGAGGCAGAAATAAAGCCCATTGCAACCAATTTGATCCAACAAATCGGTATCGTACAATTAACCAAGCGGTAAAAGTCCCTATTATACCAGAAAATATCCCAACAAAAATCATTAAAATTAGTGTGTTAGAAGCATACCGGGGCAAAGTAGTTGATAACAAATGTGGCCAAATATTTTCCGTTGGGGTTAGGGCGATTATGAAAACAGATAGTATAGGGGCAATCACTAATCCTGCGATTAAAACAGAATTTATGGACCAAATATCCATATTTTTTTGAAAGAAAATTCTATTTCTTTTTATTTTAGCCTCTATCAAAATGTACCTGCTCAAACCAAATTTGTACTACGAAAACATAGCAGATGATCAAATAAAAACCAAAATCTAATTCATACCTAGAGCTGTTTTATACATACTCAAAATAGCCTCTTCCTCTGCAAGATCTTCCAAGTCGCGTTTTCTTAGAGATACAATCTTTCGCATTATTCTCGTATCATACCCACGTGACTTTGCCTCGGCCATAACTTCTTTTTGCTGATCAGATATATCTTTTTTTTCAATTTCCAAACGTTCAAATCTTTCAACAAACTGCCTCAATTCTTCACCAGTTACTCTGTAACTATCTGATACTGTATCAACCATTATTTTCTCCTGCTTAAACGTGTGACCTTTTTTCAAACAATTTTTAAGTTGTCAGAAAACTTGCGATATTGAATAAACTAGCTTAACTCAAGACCAAAACGGGGCCAGAAATGGAAATACTTATTTGGATTGGTTCAATTTTATCTATACTTGGCCTTGTTGGCCTTTTTTGGTGTATAAAAACTGTTTTGACAGCAAAAAAAAATGCAACCTCAGATGAACAATTGCGCGATAGTTTACAAAAAATAGTGCCATTAAACATGGCTGCACTTTTTTTGTCTGCCATTGGCTTGATGCTAGTTATTCTCGGGATAATTCTCTAGCAAACCCCTTTAAGTTGTACTTGATCTACATTTCATTTTTCTTATATATTTCGAATAACGGAGGTCGATATGAAACCAAACGTCTCATCATTTTTTGATACAGCAACAAACACCATATCATATGTCGTTTCAGACCCTAACGGGAACTCATGTGCTATAATCGATAGTGTTTTAGACTTTGATTTTTCGTCAGGCAGAACGAATACAGAATTTGCGGACGAAATTATAACTTTCGTAAATGAAAAAGGCTTAACAGTTGAGTGGCTATTAGAGTCCCATGTACACGCCGATCACCTATCGGCAGCTCCTTACCTACAAGAAAAAATAGGTGGTAAAATTGCTATTGGGGAGAATATTAAATTAGTCCAAAATACTTTTGGGAAAATATTCAATGAAGGTACTGAGTTTCAGCGAGACGGCTCTCAGTTTGATAAACTTTTTGAAGATGGTGATAGTTTTCACATAGGCCAAATGCGAGGTGATGTCATTCATACACCAGGGCACACACCCGCGTGTCTTACGTATGTAATTGGTGATGCAGCTTTTGTTGGAGATACGCTGTTCATGCCTGACTTTGGAACTGCGCGATGTGATTTTCCGGGAGGCTCATCCACGACGATGTTTAATTCGATACAAAAGATTTTATGTCTACCAGACGAAACGCGGATATTTGTCGGTCATGACTACAAGTCCCCAGAAAGGGATGAGTTTGCCTGGGAGACAACCGTCCGAGACCAAAAAGAAAAAAATATTCATATTAAAGTAGGGAAATCCAAAGAAGACTTTGTAAAGATGCGAGACGAGCGCGATAAGAAATTGAATATGCCAAAGTTAATCATTCCATCTCTACAAGTGAATATGAGAGCAGGAAATATGCCCGATCCAGATGATCAGGGAAACACCTACATAAAAGTCCCTGTCAACAAGCTATGAGCTTATTGGATAGCTAAAAAATGCAAACAGATTGGATAATGGGGCTCACCGGCGGCTTAGTAATTGGGCTAGCAGCGAGTTTTTATTTATTAACAAACGGCAAAGTTATGGGAGCAAGTGGCATCATTGGAGGTTTGGTTGATAAATCAGGATGGTCAACAGCTAGGGATAGAATTGTATTTTTGGCTGGCTTGGTATTTGCACCAATGGTTTGCAGCATGGTTTTAGATATCCCAGCCAAAACTAATGCGACAACGAATGCCATTGTTTTAGTCCTGGCTGGTTTAATGGTTGGTATTGGAACTCGCCTCGCAAACGGATGCACATCTGGCCATGGGGTCTGTGGAATTTCCAGATTATCTTTGAGAGGCATTTTCTCTACAATTTTTTATATCATAGCAGGAATTGTTACAGTTTTAGTGTTTCGTCATGCTTGGAATATAATCTAATGAGAGTTTTTACTGCTTTTATCTCAGGGTCTCTTTTTGGAATTGGGCTTTTATTTTCTGGTATGACTGATACTTCAAAAGTACAAGGGTGGCTGGATGTGTTCGGAGACTGGGATCCTACGCTTGCGTTTGTAATGGGTGGTGCGATAGTTCCAATGTTTTTAGCCTGGAAATATTCGCAAGGACGAAAGCCGTTATTTGGAGATAAATTTCCTGCTCCACCAAGCTCTGATATTAACCGGGATCTCATTATAGGGTCAGCTCTTTTCGGTATGGGTTGGGGCTTAGCTGGCTTATGTCCCGGACCTGCTGTAGCTTCTTTAAGTTTTGGTAAAAGCCAAGGTGCACTATTTGTCTTAGCAATGATCTTCGGGATGTGGTTAGCACCAAATATAAAAACCCTTTTTCCAAACAATAAATCTACAATATGAAAATTTCCGAGTAAAACCATGCAAATCACTAATATATCCGGGCTATACAATGTCTCACCTCAAATCTCGATTGTAGATATAGAGTTCCTTTCAGAAAAAGGCTTTGAAAAGATTATTTGTAATCGCCCTGACTTCGAAGTTCCACCGAACTTTCAATCAAATGTAATCGAAAAAGTTGCAACGGAAATTGGTCTTTTGTTTGAGTATCATCCTCTTACGTTCGAAAATATGCACGCAGAAAATATTGAGAAACAGATGGCTTTTATAGAAGAAAGCAAAAGCCCAGTTTTGGCCTACTGCACTAGTGGAACTAGATCAGCCGCTATTTGGGCATTAGGTCAAATAGGAAAAATGCCCAAAGATGAAATTTTAAAAACAACGTTGGCAAGCGGTTATAATCTCGAAGGTTTGCTCTAATCTTTAGTAAGCCGTTATTGTTTGACGAAATAGCCAAAGAAGTTTTAAATATTTAGAGTTGCGAGCTTGCGGTTTAGCTTTATAAAATTGATCGAACCACAAACTAGGCAGCAAAGCCAAAAAACGATCTGATTATCGATAGGAGATCACATGTCTAATATTTTTCCTCCAAGCGACGAATTTAAAGCCAACGCTATTATTGACAAACAACGCTATGAAGAAATGTATTCTGAATCGATAAATGATCCAGATGCGTTCTGGTCAGAGCATGGGTTGCGAGTAGACTGGATAAAACCCTACACGAAAATCAAAAATGTTTCATATGAGCATCCTAATGTTTCAATAAAATGGTTTGAAGATGGTGAGCTGAATGTTTCAGCTAACTGTATAGACCGCCATCTTGAAAGTCTTGGTGATAAAACGGCTATTATATGGGAAGGCGACAATCCGTTAGACAGTAAGCACATAACCTACAATGAGCTACATCAGCAAGTGAGCAAGCTAGCAAATGTTTATAAAAATTTAGGGTTATCCAAGGGTGACCGTGTTGTGCTTTATATGCCAATGATACCAGAGGCAGCTTATGCAATGCTCGCCTGTGCGAGAATTGGAGCTATACATTCAATCGTTTTTGCAGGTTTTTCACCGGAAGCATTGGCCGCAAGAGTTGAAGGATGTAAAGCTTCACTGATTGTAACAGCCGATGAAGCACCAAGGGGTGGGAAAAATACACCATTGAAGGCGAACGTAGATAAAGCATTAGAGATATGTGGTGATGTACAAACTCTTGTAGTTGAACGAACTGGAAATAACGTCCCGATGAAGGATGGTCGTGACATCTCCTACAACAATGCGATGACGAATGCGTCGGAAACATGTGAACCAACTATAATGAATGCCGAAGACCCACTATTCATACTATATACATCAGGCTCAACCGGTGCACCTAAAGGTGTTCAGCATTGCTCGGGTGGCTATTTGGTTTGGGCTTCAATGACGCATGAATACGTTTTTGACTATCATCCAGGTGATATTTATTGGTGTACTGCTGACGTAGGTTGGGTGACTGGCCACAGTTATATTGTTTATGGTCCACTGGCAAATGGAGCGACAACTTTAATGTTTGAGGGAATTCCAACCTTCCCTGACGCGTCACGGTTTTGGCAAGTCTGCGAAAAGCATAAGGTAAACCAATTTTACACAGCGCCGACAGCTATTCGTGCGCTGATGGGTCAGGGCAATGATTATGTTGAAAAATGCGATTTATCGGCTCTTAAAGTTCTGGGAACAGTTGGCGAACCCATAAACCCTGAGGCATGGAATTGGTATAATGAAGTTGTGGGAAAAGGAAACTGCCCAATTGTTGACACATGGTGGCAAACTGAAACTGGCGGACATCTTTTAACACCAATTCCTGGCGCCACCGATACAAAGCCGGGGTCCGCAACAAATCCATTTTTTGGAATTGAACCAGCCATTTTAGATCCTCAAACTGGCCACGAATTAAATGATACTGAAGCAGAGGGCGTTTTATGTATTAAAGATAGCTGGCCAGGCCAAATGCGTACAGTTTATGGAGATCACGATCGTTTTGTTAAAACCTACTTTAGTGATTATAAAGGGTATTACTTTACTGGAGATGGCTGCCGTCGCGATAGTGACGGATATTATTGGATTACGGGTCGAGTAGATGATGTAATCAATGTGTCAGGCCATAGAATGGGTACTGCAGAAGTTGAAAGTGCGCTTGTGGCTCACCCTAAAGTTTCAGAAGCTGCCGTGGTTGGTTTTCCGCATAATATTAAAGGGCAAGGTATTTACTGCTATGTGACACTGATGTCTGGAGACACACCTACCGAAGAACTTCGAACAGAACTAAGGAATTGGGTTCGAACCGAGATTGGTCCAATTGCCTCTCCCGATCTCATTCAGTGGGCTCCAGGCTTACCAAAAACGAGATCTGGAAAAATTATGAGGCGTATACTGAGAAAAATTGCTGAGAACGACTACGGATCATTAGGAGATACTTCGACATTGGCAGAACCTGCTGTTGTCGACGATCTTATTGCAAATAGAATGAATGATGCTTGATGGGTTTAACAAAAACCCAAGGCTATAATTATTGATCTAAGTCTGAATATTTTGCTTTAAGTTTTGTCGCAAGGTAGTTTTAAGGACCTTTCCATAATTATTTTTTGGTAATTCACTGACGTTTATGTAATCTTTTGGCCTCTTGAAGCGAGCAATGTGACCTAGGCAGTGTTGATTAAGAGTTTCTGGTAAAAATTTATGTCCTCTTTCTATAACAACAAATGCGACAACTTCCTCACCCCACTCACCACTTTCTCGGCCGACTACTGAAACTTCGCTTACAGACGCATGGAGAAGTAAGATTTCTTCGACTTCCCTAGGATATATATTTGATCCCCCAGAAATAATCATATCTTTTGAACGATCATGCATAGTTAGATAACCATCCGCATCTATTGATCCCATATCTCCAGTCATAAGCCAGCCATCGATAATTGTATTAGAAGTAGCATCAGTATTACCCCAATAACCTGGCATGACGAGATCACCTCGCACCATAATTTCGCCAATTTCCCCAGTTTCAATCATACCACCCATCTTATTTCCTATTTTGACTTCAACTGCAGATTGAGCATAGCCAACAGACTGCAACCGTTCTTTCCATTTTTTTGATTTCCTGTCTGCTACCTCCCATCTTGGGAGAACTGTTATGCCCATTGGGCATTCACCCTGCCCATAAACTTGTACAAATTTTGGACCAAACTGCTCTACGGCTTCCATTATATCAGATAAATACATGGGGCCCCCAGCATATACTACTGTTCGGATTCCAATGCCCTTTTTATTATTTTTTTTTGCAAAGTTTGTTAGCCGCTTCACCATAGTTGGAGCAGCAAACATATGTATATTATTTAATTTTTCAGCGATATTGAAAATTTCCTGTTCGGCAAAACCACCGCTGATAGGTATCGCATGTCGACTGCCCACTAATACATGCATAATGCTGTATAAACCCGCTCCATGTGACATGGGGGCAGCATAAAGAGCCGTATCCGATTGATAAACTTGGTCGACATCAGCAAAGTATGACAGGGCCATAGTTTTAATCATACCGTGTGTAATCATAACACCCTTAGGCTTACCGGTTGTACCAGAAGTATAAAACAGCCAAGCTAAATCATTAGATGAACACGAAACAGGCGACACTTGAATATTAGTGGATAATTGATCCCACTTTGGAGCAAACACGGTTATATCAGGCAAACTTATATCGGAAGCCAGCACAGTATCACCCAAAATATACGAGCATTCGGCGTTCTCTAAAATCCAACTGACTTCGCGCAAGTGAAGCTTAAAGTTGATGGGCACAATAACTGCACCCATTGACCAGATTGCATAGAAAGCGACCAAGAATTCGGGGCAATTTTGCATATATACCGCCACCCTATCTCCACTTTTAACCCCCTCTTTTTCCAAATGAAATCTTAACGCACAAACTGCTAGCCAAAAATCTTTATATGTTCCAATGCATTCAGAACCCAAAAATAGAGCTTTTCTATTTGGGTGTCTCAAGGCTGTTCTTTCTAACCAGTTAGCTAGGTTCATATGATGCATCCTGCATATTCAGATTTTGGTTACTAATAGTAGATTTATAGTTAACACAGTATCAATCTACCTCTTTCATTATAAAAGTTCTAAAAATATCATAAAAGTTCTAAAAATTTTGTTTAGTTTGACTGCAAGTTCTTTTCAGAGCAGAAACCTTGCTTTATAAAGACGTTCATTGCTGCAACAGTATTAAACCGCAAATGAGGACAAGATGACAAAAAATAATAGAGACAAAGACGTCCAATTTATTGAGGCATTAGCAGTTCTACTTAGAGAGCACGATCTAAATGAAGTTGAAGTAAATCGCGAATTTGGTCAAGATGACAGCTTGACTGTGAGAGTTGCCAGAGGTGCTCCAATTGTAACAACAGCGCCTATTAGCAACCCAACTATGATAGCTTCCACACAAGAAGTTATCCCTGCTTCAGCGTCTAATAGTTCTTCTGACGGTGTAGTAGATGATCCCGCCAATCACCCAGGCGCTGTAACATCACCCATGGTTGGAACAGTTTATATGCAACCAGAACCAGGCGCACCTGCATTTATTTCAGTTGGAGCGAATATTTCAGAAGGGGATACTTTGCTGATCGTCGAGGCTATGAAGACAATGAACCAAATTCCTGCCCCAAAATCTGGAATTGTAAAACGCATTTTAGTTGAGGATGGAGCGGCTGTTGAATTCGGTGCACCACTCGCAATTATTGAATAGTGCAGACAATGTTTAAAAAAATCCTAGTCGCAAATCGTGGTGAAATTGCCTTACGTATTATCCGTGCCTGCCGCGAGATGGGCATAAAATCTGTGGCAGTTCACTCAACGGCAGATAGTGACGCCATGCATGTCCGGATGGCTGATGAGAGTGTATGTATTGGCCCTGCAGCGGGAGTTTCAAGTTATTTATCTATGCCAGCAATCATTGCGGCGTGTGAGATTACTGGAGCAGAAGCTATCCACCCTGGGTATGGGTTTTTATCCGAAAATGCTAAGTTTGTTCAAATTGTTGAGGATCATGGACTTAGTTTTATAGGCCCGACAGCGGAGCATATTCGCACAATGGGTGATAAGATTACAGCAAAAGACACAATAAGGGGATTAGGTGTCCCGTGTGTTCCAGGATCAGATGGCGGCGTGCCTGATATAGATACTGCAAAGAGGGTCGGAGCTGATATTGGTTATCCTGTGATAATTAAAGCTACTGCGGGAGGCGGCGGTAGAGGAATGAAGGTTGCAAACTCAGAGGCAGACATGGAACAAGCTTTCATGACGGCAAGGGCTGAGGGGAAAGCCGCTTTTGGAAACGATGAAGTTTATATCGAGAAATATCTAACCACCCCTAGACACATCGAAATCCAAGTTTTTGGGGATGGTAAAGGCCGAGCTGTTCATTTGGGGGAAAGGGATTGCTCGCTTCAACGGCGCCACCAGAAAGTTTTTGAAGAGGCTCCCGGCCCTTGCATATCCCCAGAGGAGCGCGAAAGAATAGGAGCAACATGTGCAGAAGCCGTGGCAAAGATCAATTATATTGGTGCAGGTACAATTGAATTTTTATATGAAAATGGTGAATTCTATTTTATTGAGATGAATACAAGGCTCCAGGTCGAGCATCCAATTACTGAAAGTATTTTTGGTGTTGATATCGTACGAGAACAAATCCGCGTGGCTGCAGGTTTAGAAATGACCTTCAAGCAGGAAAATTTATCAATTAAGGGTCATTCTATTGAAGTCCGCATCAATGCTGAGAAGGTTCCCAGTTTTGCCCCGTGCCCAGGAAAAATTACGGCTTACCATGCACCAGGCGGTTTGGGTGTAAGAACTGATAGCGCCATCTACGTGGGATATACGATTCCTCCCTATTACGACAGTTTGATCGGAAAACTTATTGTACGGGGTAGAGATAGATCAGAAGCCTTAGCACGATTACACGGCGCTCTATCTGAGATAATTATAGATGGGATAGATACCACAATACCCCTCTTTCAATCTCTATTGGAAGAAGAAGATATCCAAAATGGCGTATATAATATTCACTGGTTAGAAAAATGGCTGGATAAAAATTTCGAACAGAACACATAAGTTCAAGCTCAACCATATATTTTTTAATTAAGTAATTGAGGCTTAAGGTGATTAAGTACCTATCTCCAGAAGTTCTTTTATTTGCATATCAACAGGGTTTATTCCCAATGGCTGAAGGCCGGAATGCAAAACAAATTCAATGGATCCAACCAGAAAAGCGTGGGATATTTCAGTTGGGTAATTTTCATATCTCAAAATCATTAAGGCGGGTAATACTTAAAAAAGATTATTCAATAACGATAAATTCGTGTTTTCCCAAAGTTATGGAAAAATGTGCAGACAGGAGTGAAACCTGGATCAATGACGATATATACAATTGTTATTGCAAATTGCACGAAGACGGGTTTGCTCATTCAGTAGAGGTTTGGAGAAATAGCCACCTGATTGGGGGGGTTTACGGTGTAACTATTGGTGCTGCTTTTTTTGGTGAAAGTATGTTTTCCGAAGCCGCCAATGGGTCAAAAATTGCCTTAGCCTACTTACATGATAGGCTTCTGAAAGCTGGGTTTTTATTATTCGATACCCAATTTTTAACTGAGCACTTGGCCAGTTTAGGTGCAATTGAGATTTCACAAGCTCAATATTTAGTTAAACTAGAAAAGGCATTAAACAAAAATGCCATATTTCTGGACATTAATTACTCATCTGATGTTGAAACCATAGCGCATCGAAGCACCCATAGATCATAACGCGCATGTTCTAAGGGGTTGATCGCTGGCGATGACGCTATCATCCATCCACGGAACAAATCATTCTCAGATTTATCTTGCGAAATCGTCAAATGTGCAAAAGCATCGCCCACAGGGTTACTGATCGGGTAACGGCATTCTAAAAGCTTTACCTCAAGTTTCCAAAGTGAGTAGATTTCGCCTGATTTTATTCCAAAATCAACGACCTCCCCACTTACTTTATCTAATCCTCTCAGAAGAGCGCCATCTGCAGTGTTGGTTTGTTCTTGAGCATTAATGCTGGCCAAGGAAGAAAAAAAAATAACAAAAAAGGATAACAGGTTCTTCAATTATCACTTCCTGAAACAAATTTTAGTAATAAAGAAACTAGACTTACAGAACCTTGTGTATCAAGAAACTCATCGCCCGGCTTCATGTACTCGTATGAAGCGCCTGGTATTATTTCTATAAAATTTCCACCTAATAATCCTTCAGAACTGACCGTCAAAGCACTGTCATCTGGAATATCTATTTGATTTTCAATAGCAAGCTTGGCTTCAGCTCTATAGGTTTCAACATTTAAACCTAGATTGCTTACAGTACCAACTTTAACACCTGCTAAACGAACATCAGTTCCCACATGTATTCCATCAGCCGACCTGAAATCAGCTTTTAGATCATAATGTCTAGAATTGGAGACGGAAAGACCGGTAGCTTGATAAACAAAAACAACAAACCCTAAGGCGACAACAAGCACAACCGCTCCAATAAAAACCTCAAGTTTATTTTCTTTCATCTGTTCACTCCGGTCGCCAAGCTTCATAATCACGACGCTCTTTTATATCTCGCCGGTTTATGGACCCCGATGGTTTATATGATGCTAAACTACCAGTAACGTTTGGTTTATGATCGATTTCCCACGATTTTTTAGGAAGAGGCTTTTCTGTAGGTGGCTCATCCCAAGTTCGATGCAACCAACCATGCCAGTCAGCACTTACTCGGCTAGCTTCAACTTCGCCATTGAAGATAACCCACCGTCGACTGTCGCCCTTATCCCTATAAAATATATTACCTGCACTGTCCTCACCTACTTTAACGCCTTTGCGCCAAGTATATAGCTGAGTTCCTAAAGTTTCTCTATTCCACCATGTTGTGGCTCTAGAAAGCAGGCTAAATACTCCCATAGTATACTCCAATCGTTACTATTCTTTTATGCGATAGAAATAGATCAACGTCCATACGCTCAGGCAAGCAAATTACGCAGACTGATCTTCTTTTTTACTTTCCGCATAAATCATCAATGGATTAGATTCTGATGATACAGCTTCTTCGTTAACAACAACCTCTGTTACCTCATCAAGACCAGGCAAATCAAACATGGTGTCTAGTAGTATTTCTTCAAGGATAGATCGCAATCCTCGAGCTCCCGTTTTTCTTTCGATAGCTCTTTTTGCGATTGCATTTAAGGCATCATCAGTAAAATTTAATTTGGTATCCTCTAATTCGAATAGCCTTTGATATTGTTTGACCAGAGCGTTTTTAGGTTGTGTCAAAATTGTTACCAAAGCATCTTGATCTAAATCTTCCAAAGTCGCCAAAACGGGTAGCCTTCCAACAAATTCTGGTATCAATCCAAACTTAAGTAAATCTTCTGGCTCTAAGTCTTTAAATATTTCGCCAATGCCACGCTCATCATCGTTACGCACATCTGCTCCAAAACCCATAGCGCTGCCTTTACCACGCCTAGCTATAATTTTATCAAGACCTGCGAAAGCACCACCACAGATAAATAAAATATTAGTGGTATCTACTTGCAGAAACTCCTGTTGAGGGTGCTTTCTACCGCCTTGTGGAGGAACACTAGCTACCGTACCCTCCATTAACTTTAACAACGCTTGCTGAACACCTTCGCCTGATACATCGCGTGTTATTGAAGGATTTTCAGACTTTCGAGTTATTTTATCGACCTCATCAATGTAAACTATTCCACGTTGAGCACGTTCGACATTATATTCTGACGCTTGTAGAAGCTTTAAAATTATATTCTCAACATCTTCACCAACATAACCGGCTTCGGTAAGGGTAGTTGCGTCAGCCATAGTAAATGGTACGTCCAGAATGCGGGCTAAAGTTTGAGCTAAGAGGGTTTTACCACAACCTGTTGGGCCCATCAGTAGTATGTTAGACTTTGAAAGTTCTATATCACCTGATTTATCAGAATGTTCCAAACGCTTGTAGTGATTGTGTACTGCTACCGAAAGAACCCGCTTCGCTACTGCCTGGCCGATAACATAATCATCCAGGACACCGCAGATTTCTCTAGGAGTTGGAACTCCATCTGAAGACTTAAAACCTGTGGATTTGGTCTCTTCACGGATAATATCCATGCAAAGTTCGACGCATTCGTCACATATAAAAACTGTGGGACCAGCAATAAGTTTTCTCACTTCGTGCTGGCTTTTACCACAAAAACTACAGTAAAGAGTATTTTTACTATCAGAGCCAGAATTCGTCGACATTAAACTCAGTCCTTTGTACTACTCGCCACCCAAATTTATCCACAGCTTAAGTCAGGCATTCCCTGTCTACAATGGCAAAATTCATATTTTATTTTTAAAAAGTAAATGTGGTGCCTATTTACTCTTCCTCACTTGTTGCACGCTGCGTTACAATTTCGTCAATTAATCCCCATTTCTTAGCATCTTCCGCTGCCATAAAATTATCTCGTTCAAGAGCCGCCTCAACCGTTTTCAACGATTGACCCGTATGCTTTACGTATATTTCGTTTAATCGTTTTTTTAGTTTAAGTGTTTCTTCTGCATGAATCATAATATCTGTTGCTTGTCCTTGATAACCACCAGAAGGTTGATGCACCATAATTCGACTATTTGGTAAGGAGTATCGCATACCTGGCTCTCCTGCAGTCAGCAATAATGAACCCATGGAAGCCGCTTGTCCAATTACTAAAGTCGAAACTTTTGGTTTGATGTACTGCATTGTATCATAAATTGATAAGCCAGAGGTTACGACACCACCTGGACTATTTATGTACATGCTGATCTCTTTAGATGGATTCTCAGCCTCTAAATGCAGTAATTGGGCCACAATCAAACTAGACATACCATCGTGCACAGCACCGTTAAGAAAAATAATTCGCTCTTTTAAAAGACGCGAAAAAATGTCGTAAGCACGTTCCCCACGGCTGGTTTGCTCGACCACCATAGGCACTAGTGAGTTCATATAAAATTCTGCTGGATCGTTCATAAGGCCTGCCTTTTCTAAAGCGTAACATAATTATTATGCATTTAATGTTAGTAGCGCCAAGCCGAAGCTTCAAGAGCCCTCGCGCACTTGGTACAAATTAAAATAAAAAAAATTAAGATCTCTTAATAAAAACTTGAACTACACTCTTGCACCGCTACCTAGCTGTGATGATAAAAAATGCAACCTTACTGAACAAACCCACTCGGGCCAGTGCGCTTGAAAAGCTAACAGATTTTATACCAAAAGCAGGTCTTAGCTATAGAAATAAGAGAAATTACGACTTTGGCCCATCTAATCATAATTATGTCTCACAATTATCTCCCTTTATTAGACGAAGAATTTTAACTGAAACAGAAATTTTGAAAGCCGTTTTAAATAAACATGGACTTTCTTCGGCAGAAAAATTTGTTCAAGAAGTATTTTGGCGAACTTACTGGAAGGGTTGGCTGGAAATGAGACCATCGGTTTGGCTAGATTACCAAAATGATTTAAGCCGATTAGAAAACCAGATAATGACACAAGCCGGTCTGCGAAAGTCATGGGAAACAGCCTGTGAAGGTAAAACTGGTATAGAATGTTTCGATTCCTGGGCGCACGAACTGAAAGAAACTGGATATCTTCATAATCATGCTCGCATGTGGTTTGCATCAATATGGATATTCACACTAAATTTACCTTGGCAGCTTGGTGCAGATTTTTTCCTACGCCACTTACTGGATGGAGACCCCGCCTCTAACACGTTGAGCTGGAGATGGGTTGCAGGCATCCAAACTCAAGGAAAAACTTACTTAGCGCGTAGAGATAATATTTGTAAGTACACAAACAACAGATTTGACCCCATTGGCCTATCTAGCTCAGCAGTCCCATTAACAGGAAATCCTCACCCTAATTTATCAATTTTGAACTTGGGTAACGTACCAGACTCAAATTTAAGAACTGGATTGCTAATACACGATGACGACTTGGATCTTTCACCAGTTATAAAAGGTTTAAAAATTGAAGGTACAGTTGCAGTAAATAATTTGGAAAGAATTAGTCCTTGGTCATGTGCAAAATCTGTACACACATTTGTGAACTCACTGATCGAAGATGTTTCAACACGGTATAAAGATAAAATTGGCTCGGTAAATTTTACCTCAAACCCCAATGAAATAGAGACCTGGTATCAAGAGAATAAAATTGAGCAAATTGTTGTTGCTTATGCAGCAACAGGGCCAAATGCGTTACTAATAAAAACATTAATCGAGCAAGGATTAAATGTTGTCCAAATGACAAAAGACTATGATCAATCAGCATGGCCCCATGCAACACATGGTTTTTTCCGATTTAAGGAAAAAATCCCAGCTCTTATAAACAAGCTGGGATTAAATTCTTAACCAAACATATCAGCCGTTATACCAGCATACCAACCCACGGACTCCTCGTAAGTAGCCTTCCGCACATCAGCTGTTTCTCCAGTTTTAGAAATAAATCCATCAACCTTTGCGATCTTTTCATCTGTAGCTTTATAAGTAGCGCCTACTTTAACACCATTATTTGTATCAACGAGAGACCAGCATGTATTTGAGAACTTAGCTGGGAACACTTTGGAACCGGTTAATGCGCCCCTAATGGCCATTGCAGCAACTTTAGCTTGTGAATTAGCTGAGAAGCCTGACTTTGGCATATCACCCTGCGCTGACGCATCACCTAAAACGTGAATATTACTATCAACTTTAGAGGACATGTCGTGAGCACTTACCGGTGCCCAATTTCCATCTGTTATGCCAGCCATTTCACAAATACGCCCAGCTTTCATTGCAGGAATTACATTACAGGCATCAACCTTAGTTTCTTCTCCATCGATCGATACTGTCATAGCTTCAGGATTAACTGACACATTTCCTCCACCAAAATCAGAACCAATCCAATCAATCATTCCGTCATAGTGGTTGGCCCAACCTTCTTGGAACAGCCCCATTTTTGAAAACTTTGGTTTTGGATCCGCTACTATAATTTTAGCAGTTGGATTTGATTTCTTGAGCATATGAGCAATCATTGAAATGCGTTCATATGGTCCAGGAGGACATCTGTAAGGGTTCGGAGGAGCGACCATTGCAAATACGCCGCCTTCAGGCATAGAAGCAAGTTGGGCTTTTAATAACTCCGTTTGACTGCCTGCTTTGTAGGCATGTGGCATTTTATTTTGAGCATTCAAGTCCCAGCCATCAACTGCACCATCAACAAAATCAATACCGGGTGAAAGAACGAGACGATCATAATTAAGAGTTCCACCGCCAGCTAAAGAAACAGTCTTACCCCCTCCGTCAATATCTACCGCCCAATCATGAACGACGTTAACACCATATTCTGAAGCAAGATTCCCATAACTGTGTGCTATACTGCCCAAGTCTCTAAAACCTCCTAAATAGAGATTAGAGAAAAAGCATGTGTAATATGTGCGAGACGGTTCTACTAAAGTAACGTCAATTGCACCTTTGCTGTCCTTAGCAATATACCTGGCCACGGTTGCACCACCAGCGCCACCTCCAACAACAACGACCCGCGGTTTCCCACTTGCCATAACCATCGGAGTAGCCAAACTAGCGGTAACAGCAGCCGCAGTTTGTATAAATGAACGTCTATTTATTGACATAATTTTTCCTCCACTTTTGATCTGGGTTTAACCCAGAGCCTTCTACAGGCTTTCTTCCTGCGCTACCTAAGCACAAGGCCTTACTGCAACGAAGCAAAATAGCTTGCCAAAGCTGCAATTTCTTCATCATCTAAACCTCCAGCCATCATCTGCATGACTTGGTTTTTGCGATATTTATTTTTATATTCATGTAAAGCATAAACAATTTCTTTTATTTCTCTACCATTTATTCCTGGAATCCCTTGATTGCTGTTATCTGCCCGGTGACAGGTTTGACAGTCACTAGCCAAATATTCGCCATAAGCTAAGTCACCCTCGATTTCTAATATAGATGGGGAAAGGGTAAATTTTTCAATAGTTTGCTCTGCGTTCAAAGTAGTTCCAAAAAGAAATACTGAAGCGATCAAATTAGATCTAAAGCACATAAATCACCTCTTAACTTACCTTACGGTAACCTATAAAAAAGCAACCTGTCAAAAAAAACAGCATACAAAACATTAATTTAAAGACTGAAATGATTTCAAATATTCAATTGTTGAAAGGATATCTTTCTCTTTTTTGAAACCTGCAAAAGACATTTTAGTACCTTTTGCGTACTGCTTGGGTGATGCCAAGAATTCCACCATAGATTCTTCGTCCCACACACGACCATTATCTCGCATCGACTTAAAAATCTTCGAATACTTAAATCCCTCAATACTACCTATTTTTCGGCTAAATATCGAATTTAAGTGAGGTCCTGTTTTGTTTTTTGCTCCATCACCAATTTGATGACAAGACTTACATTTTTTAAAAGCCTTCTCTCCGGCTTCCACTAGCCCAGGATCTAGTTTAACCACTTCTACTAGAGCTTCAGATTGTTCTCCAACTTGATTTAAGCTTGTAGTAACGGCTGCAGAGGCTTCAGAATCTTCGTTTTTTTCATCTGCAGGAGTTACGTCAAGCACTGCAGCGCGCATTGTAATTTTAACATCACTTTTACAGTCGGACATACAAACTTTTTTATTCCAAAAATGTGCTTCTGATGTCACTCTATCATCGACTATAAAGCCACTTTTATTTGGCATCTCAACATCAAGAAAAGTTTCG
>JAQWIK010000012.1 GCA_029248915.1 Paracoccaceae bacterium
TGTGGATCAAAATTTATTAACATTTTATCCAAAACTATATTTTATGTAAGCACTTAAAAAATATGAGGAAAAAACTTTAACTAACAAGTAAGATATATTTATATATATACATATCCACAAAGGATAAGTGGCAGATTATTAGTACTAAAATAAAGAAAAAATAATAAAATCTAAGAAAATACATAGAGCGTAAAATTTCAGTTATAAAAAATATCTTTTATCCACCGAAACATACATGGATTTATTAATGGTTGGGGAACTTATACTAGCGTCTTCTTCTCAAGTAAGGCAAGAAATGTTATCAAAAGCAAATATACCGTTTGTTTCGATTAAACCAAATATCGATGAAGCGGAAGTTAAACTTTCTCTGTTGATGGAGAGTTATTCACCTAGAGATATAGCAGATGCTTTGGCCGAACTTAAGGCCAGTAAGATTTCTTCAAAACACCCCAATAGTTTAGTGTTAGGTTGCGATCAAGTTTTGGAATTCGAGGGTGCTCTGTTGGAAAAACCGTCGTCAAAAAATCTAGCAGTAGACCAGTTATTAAAATTATCCGGAAAACGGCATACAGCATTTTCAGCCGCTGTGATATTTGAAAATTGTAAACCAATTTGGAGGTTTGTCGGTAAAACTGATATATTTTTTAAAAATAGCAGTGAGAAATATATTAGGGATTTTGTAAATAGAAATTGGGACAGTATTAAAAACAGCGCAGGCGGTTATAAAATTGAGGAAGAAGGCTCTCGATTATCTACAAAAATTAGTGGGGATTATTTTTCTATTCTAGGAATGCCATTGCTAGAAATTATTAACTTTCTGGGTATAAAAGGTATGATAGATGTATGATAACAGGCCATTTTTAGCAGCAGTTTTAGGTAATCCAATTTCTCATTCTAAATCGCCTAGAATGCATAACTATTGGTTAAAGAAAAACCGAATAAATGGTTATTATATGCCAATAAAAGTAAAATTAGGCGACTTTGAAAAAACTATAAAGTCATTGATAAGTATGGGTTTCTCTGGAGTAAATGTTACTATTCCCCATAAGCTATCAGCTCTTGAAATAGCAGACGAAAGTTCAGAAACTGCTCAGAGTATAGGGGCGGCAAATACTTTAATTTTTTCTAAAGAGAAAAAAATATACGCTGATAATACAGATGCTTATGGTTTTATAAGAAATATAAAAAGCAAATTTCCCAACTGGGATCCAAAAAAAGGAGCTTCAGTAGTACTGGGAGCAGGAGGAGCAAGTAGAGCTGTTATAGCAGCATTACTATCAGAAGGGTCTCGAAAAATTATAGTTCTAAACAGGACGATTGAAAAAGCTGAAGAATTAAAAATAGAATTTAATAACAAGATAAGCGTGGAGTCATGGAGCCACTTAGATGAAATAGTGGCCTCAAGCAGTAATATAATAAATACTACTTCTTTAGGAATGAATAATGAAACATTTGTTCCCATAGACCCTAAATCAATTCCCAAAGAGGCACTTGTTTCAGACTTGGTTTACACGCCGTTGAAGACAAAATTATTAAAACTTGGACAAGATAGAGGATCAAAAACAGTCGATGGACTTGGTATGCTGATGTATCAAGGAATACCAGGCTTTGAGGCCTGGTTTGGCCAAACCCCTTTGGTTACTGAAGAGCTTAGAAAGATATTAATGAAATGACATTTAAACTTGGTCTTACAGGATCAATGGGTATGGGTAAAACGAGCACAGCAGCTCTGTTTGAAAAACATAATTGTGGAGTATGGGATGCTGATAAAGCCGTCCACAGACTGTATAAAAAGGGTGGTCATGCTATTAAACCAATAGCGAATCATTTTCCCAAAGCAGTGATAGATGGGTCAGTCAATAGAAACGAGCTGAAAAAATATCTTCAAAAAGATTTTGATCAAATAACCTTATTAGAAAACATTGTTCATCCGTTAGTGTCAGCAGATAGAAATATATTTATCGAAAAAACAAAATATAAAATTAATGTTTTTGACATACCATTGTTGTTTGAAACAGGTTCCAATAAAACTATGGACAAAGTGGCATGCGTATTTGTTTCCAAAATTATTCAAATGGAAAGAATAAGATCAAGAAATACAATGCGGGAAACTGAAATAAATAAAATACTACAACAACAGATGCCAATAGAAGAGAAATGTAATTTATCGGATTTCGTTATAGAAACGTACAACAAGGAAGATACTGAAATACAAGTTTTAAAAATAATTAAAGAGATAGAAAGTTATCTGAATGCGTGAAATAGTTTTGGATACAGAGACTACTGGGCTCGACCCTGGAACAGGTGATAAAATTGTAGAAATAGGAGCTGTAGAACTCTGGAACCACCTTCCCACAGGTAAAACATTTCATAAATATCTAAATCCAGAGCGCAATATGCCTGAAGAGGCTCAGGCTGTTCATGGATTAACGGAAGATTTCTTAAGGGACAAACCGTTATTTTCTCAAATAGTTGACGATTTTTTACGATTTATTAAAGATTCCAAACTTATTATACATAATGCTTCGTTTGACATGAAATTTATCAATGCAGAGTTGGAATTAGCTAAGAAAAGTAAACTTTCAGGCGATATTGCAATCGATACCTTATCTATAGCACGAAAAAAATTTCCTGGATCACCGGCCTCATTAGATGCTCTGTGTAGACGTTTCAATATAGATAATTCGGCAAGAACATTACACGGGGCTCTTTTAGATTCAGAGATTCTAGCGGAGGTATATTTGGAGCTCATTGGTGGTCGTCAGCCCGATTTTGGGCTCTCTGACATAAACACTAATGATAATAAAAAACTTGAAGAAAATAGACAAACAACAAAGCGGCCAGAACCATTAAAGAAGCGCTTAACCGAAGAGGAAGAAAAGGCTCATTCAGTTTTTGTCAAAAAACTTGGAGAAAATTCTGTTTGGCATAAAATTAGTTTAAAAAATTAATTTTTAGTAGCTTTTTCTGCTTCCGCTTGGCGTCTTGCAATTTCATTCTGATACAAAGCCAAAAAATTAATTTGTTCGAGATTTAACGGTGGGAAACCACCATCCTGAGTTATATCGCCAACTATTCTTCTTAGATAGGGAAATAAAATTCGTGGACATTCAATCATTAAGTATGGATGGACCTGGTCTTCGGGAACACCAGTAATTTCAAATATACCACCATATTCTATTTCTAATATAAAAAGTTTAGGATCTTCATTATTAGCAGAAACTTCAGTTTTGGCAGAGGAGACAACAGATAACTTTATCAGAACTTCATATTGGTTGTCAGCTTTTCTTTTTTTCGCATCAAGATTGACTTTAACTTTTATGTCCGGGGGGGAATTAGTATCGAGGCCTTTTTGTGCTAATATGTTTTCAAATGACAGGTCTCTGATAAATTGGGCCAACACTTTTGTATTTGGCTGAGTAGCTTGTTTTTGTTCTGCCATTTATTACTCCAAACAACATTTAAATTAAATCGAACATTTCAATCACTCTTATTAGTTTTACCATTATTGGTCCATGGTGATTTTTCTTCTGGTTTTACTTCTTTGTAGTCCGTAACTTCAATGTCCGAATATTGATTTTTATGATTGCCAGCTTCTCTAGGGGTTGAGAGTTTTACAAAATTCAATTTATTTTTTAGCCAAAAAAACGCATATTTTCTCATTTTTGGAACTAATAGTGTAAAACCAACTGTATCCGTAAAAAACCCAGGCGTTAAAAGTAGTGCGCCAGCAAATAAAATCATTGCACCGTGTACTATTGGCTCTGTTGGGTTTTCTAACTCACTAAACTTATTTTGAATTTCTTTTAGAACGTAAATACCCTGTGTTTTAACTAAAAATGTACCTAAAATTGCAGTTACTAAAATAATTAAAAGAGTGAGGTAAACGCCTATCAAACCACCCAGAAGTATGAAAAGCCAAATTTCCAAAAGGGGTATTAGAATAAATAACAATAACAACCACATATCTTTCTCCAATTTATCGTGTGGTGGACTTGTTTGATCTTTGCACCTACATAAGTAATGAGATAGAAGATTTCCACCCATTCTTTGATTGAGGCTAAAATGAACCCTGCGCTAATAGAGTTAATTATCCTGGCTGGTATAGCCGTTTTTTTATTTTTAAGACTGAGAAGTGTTCTTGGGACCCGGGAAGGGTTTGAAAAACCGCGTATGCAGCCAAAAAATGACTCACCCAAGAGGGATTTCAAGGTGATAGATGTTGGTGAAGACAAAGACATTACAGATAATGTCGAAAAAAATTCAAAATCAGCAAAAGCTTTAAAAGTAATAAAAGAGAAAGACGAGAACTTCACAGTAAATGAATTTTTGTCTGGAGCTCGCTCAGCTTATGAGTGGATACTCATGTCTTTCGAAAAAAATGAAATGGACGACATAAGAGCATTGTTAAGTGAAGAAGTCGCAGAAGCTTTTGACTCGGTAGTAGAACAAAGAGTTGCTCAAGGTTTGACAGTAGAGGCAGAATTTATCGGCGTAAGAGAAATGAAACTTGTAGATGCAGATTATAATTTAAAGACGGATACAGCAGAGATAGCGGTTTCATTTATAGGAGAAATGACATCAGTTGTGAAAAACGCTTCTGGTGAAATTGTTGAGGGTGACACAAAGCAAATTAAAAGGCAAAAAGACACTTGGACATTTTCTAAGGATATAAAATCATCTGATCCAAATTGGCTACTAGTTGCAACCGGTGAATAACGCATAAAAAGTTATACGAAAATGCTTTACCCAGATTTTGGGTGGGAAAGATATGAAAAAGCGCAATTTAAGCGATGACGAAAAAGAGTTATGGCAAGAATTTTCTAAGACTGCTGAGCCTTTGTTTCATCAAAGTCAGAATACACAAAAGGCGAAGCCTGAAGAAAAGAAAAGAGTAAATGCTGTTAACTTAAAAGATCCTGAAAACTATTTTAAGGGTAAAAAAATAACACCGCCTTTCGTTAATAAGGATCCTATTTCTTCAACATTGAATATGGATTCTAAGCTCCATAATAAACTAAAACAGGGTAAAATAAGACCGGAAGCAAAATTAGACTTGCATGGTCTGAATTTAGCTCAAGCCCAGCCAGTTTTAACTAAATTTGTTTTGAATGCTCACGGAAGAGGTTTAAGACTTATTCTTATAATTACAGGCAAAGGGAAGAATTCTGAAGACAACGATGTGATACCAAGAAGGAGGGGTGTGTTAAGAGCGGCAGTACCTAACTGGCTCGGGATGGAACCTTTATCAAGCAAGATTCTTCAAACCACAAATGCGCACGTTAAGCATGGTGGTGGTGGAGCTTTTTATATATATTTAAGAAAACAAGGTAAGTAACGCTTAGCAAAACAGCTCTTCAGGCATAATAAATTTTGGATGTATTAATGGAACTGACAGAAAACAAAATTATAAAAACACGAAAAAAAGCCGTATGGCGCGCCTTGATGTCAGCAGATGTATTGTCAAAATGTATACCAGGATGCAAAGATATGTTAGGAAATCCACAAGATGGTTTTGAAGCCACAGTTGTTCAGAAGGTCGGTCCAGTTAAGGCAACCTTTAAGGGGAAAGTTACACTTTCAGATGTTATATCAGAAGAAAGTTTAAAATTGAATGGTGAAGGAAAAGGAGGAGCAGCTGGTTTTGCTAAAGGGGAAGCAACTGTAAAATTAGCAGAGGAAAATAACACTACAATTTTGTCTTACTCAGTAAAAGCAAAGGTTGGCGGTAAACTTGCTCAACTAGGAAGTAGAATAATAGATGGCTTTGCAAAAAAAATGGCTGATCAATTTTTTGAAAACTTCAAAGCAACAGTCGAAGGAAATGCTCTTCCTGACAATGAAAAAAGAGGTTGATTTAAATAACAAATTAAACCTCACACGAGAGCCGTAAAGACCTTAAATTTTCTCCATATGGATTAGGGTTTTGTACGGAACCATTTTTAAAAACAGAAGATCCAGCAACAAGTATATTCGCACCAGCCTCAGCAGAAAGAGGGGCGGTATGATTAGTTATACCTCCATCAACTTCTAAATGGATTGGCCGATCTGCTATCATTTCTCTAAGGGCTTTAATTTTAGCTATTTGTGAGTGAATAAACTTCTGACCCCCAAAGCCTGGATTAACTGTCATAACACAAATTAAATCAATCTCGTCCAATAAGTATTCTATACTTTCTGCGGGAGTAGATGGGTTCAGTGCTATTCCAGCTTTGCAGCCAGAGGAGCGTATAGCTTGCATGGTTCGATGTGAGTGGTTTCCCGCTTCAATGTGAGCTGTTATTATATCTGCGCCAGCTTTAGCAAAATTGTTGATGTAATCATCAACATTTGAAATCATCAAGTGTATATCCATTACTGTTTTTATATGTGGACGAATAGCAGCGCAAAGTGGTGGTCCAAAAGTTATGTTGGGTACAAAATGTCCGTCCATGACATCCACATGTATCCAATCTGCACCTTGGCTTTCTACCGCTTCGATTTCTTTACCAAAATTTGCAAAATCAGCTGAAAGAATAGATGGGGCTATTTTTATTGAACGATCAAAGTTCATACTGCTATCCTTACTAAATGTTATCTAAAGCAATACAATTTAAAAACCTAAATCTCAACAATTAGTCATTTTATAGCTTAAGAGTTTTAGTTAGGTAAATTGTATAAAATAAAAGGGTTAAGAACAGTGTCCGCAAATCCCACTAAAGAAATTCAAGATAGTCTTGCCAAAATAAGACCTTATATTGTTAAAACACCAACGTTTGAAACGTTATCTTTTGGTCAAAGAATACATTTAAAGTTGGAACAATTACAGCATACTGGCAGTTTTAAATGTAGAGGAGCGTTTAATTCACTTTTAAACAATGGAAAAGCAAAACAAGGAGTAGTGGCCGCTTCTGGTGGGAATCATGGTGCTGCTGTTGCATATGCCGCTCAAAAACTAGGAATAAAATCACATATATTTGTGCCAGAACTATCTGGTAAAACAAAAATAGAATTAATTAAAAGTACAGGTTCCAGTTTAACAATAGTACCTGGGACATACGCAGAAGCACTTGAGGCAGCAAATAAGCACCAAAAAGAAACAGGAGCTGTGTCGGTTCATGCTTATGATTCAAAGGCAACAATTATTGGTCAGGGTACACTCTTTTGTGAGTGGGAAAACCAAGGTTTGGATGCAGATACTATTATGATTGCCGTTGGTGGTGGCGGGTTGATATCTGGTGCTATTTCCTGGTTTCAAAATAGAAAGAAAATAGTGGCTGTCGAACCTGAAAACTGCCCCACTTTAAACGTAGCATTGAAAAAAGGTGAGCCATCAAGTGTTTCAGTCTCTGGAGTAGCGGCAAACGCATTAGGAGCAAAATTAATTGGAAATATTTGCTTTAGTCTTTCAACAGAAAACCAAATAGAGAGTTTGGTTATATCAGATGATGAGATTAAAAGGGCTCAGAGACTTCTTTGGGAAAACCATCGAATGTTGGTAGAGCCAGCAGGAGCAGCGGCATTGGCCGCAATTACATCTGGGAAATACAAGCCAAAAACTGATGAAAAACTGGCTGTCTTAATTTGCGGAGCAAATCCAAATATAATACCAGAATTTTAATCTGGCATTGTATCATTCTATTTCGCTGTTTATAGGGTCAGAAAATTTTGAGGAGCTAGAAGATGTCCAATGCTATATTAGAAAGCGAAATAGAGGCAGCCTGGAGCGTAAGGGATACAATAAGCCCTAGCACAACTGGCAAAGTTAGAGACGCCATAAATGAAACATTGGAAGCTTTAGATACAGGAAAACTTCGTGTAGCAGAAAAAACAAAAGATAATGCTTGGCAAGTTAATCAATGGGCAAAAAAAGCGGTTCTTCTTGGCTTTAGGATTAAAGACATGGAGATTCACAATGGTGGTCCTCAGTCATCAGGTTGGTGGGATAAAGTAGATAGTAAATTCAAAGGCTGGAGTGAGGAGGCCTGGAAAAAAGCTGGTTTCAGAGCTGTTCCTAATAGTGTTGTAAGAAAATCAGCATATATAGCCCCAGGCGTAGTCTTAATGCCTTCCTTTGTAAATTTAGGCGCGTATGTTGATGAGGGAACAATGGTTGACACATGGGCTACAGTAGGAAGTTGCGCCCAGATAGGTAAAAATGTTCACCTTTCCGGGGGAGTAGGTATTGGAGGTGTTTTGGAACCAATGCAGGCAGGGCCAACTATAATAGAGGATAATTGCTTTATAGGTGCAAGGTCTGAGGTTGTAGAGGGCTGTATAGTCCGGGAGGGCTCCGTTCTAGGAATGGGAGTCTATATAGGGCAATCTACTAAAATAGTGGATCGAGAGACCGGAGAGGTTATGTATGGGGAAGTTCCGCCATATTCAGTAGTTGTTTCTGGGTCTATGCCATCAAAAAATAATGTAAATTTATATTGTGCTGTAATAGTAAAACGTGTTGATGAAAAAACCCGAAGTAAAACTGGCATAAATGAGCTATTAAGAGATTAATAATAGTTTCAATATTTTGGCGTCTCTATAAATGACAAACAAAACAAAGTCCGTTTATACTCTAGTTGTTCAAGTAGGCCGCTCAAAAAACGATGGGCTGCCGAACGGCTCAACAGGAGCTGGTTTATTATGTTATGCAAGCGGTATTGACGAACCAGAGGCCGTGAGAGAAACCGTCGCAATTCTAAAGCAGGCAGATCTCTCTCCACTAGATGTTACTGGCCATGGTACCGTTGAAGATCGATTAACCGTTGGAGAAGAAATTGGTGAGGAAGAGTTAAATCTAATGGAGAGAGCAGAAAACGAAAACAGCGTTATTGTAGCCCAAATGACACCGTTCTTTGAAAATTGAAAAGAGATATGTCAAAAGCAGTTTTAATAGATCTAGACGGTACCTTGTCAGATTCAGGTTTGGCTATTATAAAATCTATTAATTATGCTTTGGGGAACTTAGGATATGAAAAGCTGCAGGGTGATACTTCTTGGGTTGTTGGCCCGTCACTTTGGCCAACTTTTAAAAAGCTTGGAATAAAAGAAAGTGAGCTGAAGCAGGCTATTTCATTATATAGAAAGTGTTATACTGATGGAGCCATGTATGAAGGAATTTTTTATTCTGGCATATTGGAACAGCTTAGAACCCTTAAAACGCACGGATTCATTTTAGCGCTGGTAACATCTAAACCAATTTCTTATGCCAGAAAAATAACCAAGTTTTTTGGAGCATCAGATTATTTAGATTTTGAGTTTGGCTCTGAACTAGACGGAACGCGTTCTGACAAAACAGAATTAATAAATTATGCGTTGAGGAAAATTAATATAGCCCCCAAAGACACTGTTATGGTTGGTGATCGTAGTTATGATATGGTTGGTGCAAAAAATAATAAAGTGCTTGGTTTAGGTGTGCTTTATGGGTACGGGAATAAAAAAGAGCTTTTGGATTCAGGAGCAAGCTACCTAATTGAAAGCCCAGAGGATTTTGCAAACGATATTATGCAAGCTTTACCTTTGAGGAATGATTAAAATGAAGATTGATCCAGTATCATTAACTGCTGACCTTGTTCGTTGCCCGTCTGTTACACCTGAGGAAGGTGGTGCGATAGATTTATTAGAGCAATTACTTGAGAAAAATGGTTTTTCGTGCACCAGAATAGTAAGAGGTCAGGTCAATAATTTATTTGCTAAGTGGGGAAATGGGAAAAACGGAAGAGTTTTTGGTTTCAATGGCCATACCGATGTCGTTCCCGTTGGTGATCTGTCTTCCTGGACAGTTGATCCATTTGGTGCAGAAATAAAAGAAGGCTATTTATACGGTCGTGGAGCAACCGATATGAAATCAGGCGTAGCTGCTTTTGTTGCTTCTGCAATTGATTTTGTGAATCATACACCACCAGATGGCTCTATAGTTATTACTGTTACTGGAGATGAAGAAGGTGATGCTGTAGATGGAACAGTAGCTATTTTGGATTGGATGAAACAAAATGGTGAGAAAATTGACCATTGTTTGGTGGGTGAGCCAACTTCACCCTCAAAAATGGGCGAGATGATGAAAATTGGACGCCGTGGATCAATTACTGCGAAAATAATCGCAAAAGGTATCCAGGGCCATTCAGCCTACCCAGATCGAGCCAATAATCCTATTATAGCCATGATAAAGTTATTGGATACGTTAGCTTCCCATCAACTTGATGTGGGAACAGAGCATTTTGATCCATCCACTTTAGCGGTGACTACTATTGATACGGGCAACAAGGCATCAAACGTTATACCTGCTTCTACTAAAGCAGTGGTAAATATAAGATTTAATGACAGCCACTCAGGACAGTCTCTTATTTCTTGGCTGGAAGATGAGATGGAAAAAGTATCTGTCGAGTATGGTATTAAATTTGAAACCGATTTTAAAATAACCGGTGAAAGTTTTATTACACCACCTGGCGAGCTATCAGATTTGATTTTGAAAGCAGTAAAAAAAGAACTTGGTATAATACCAAAGCTGTCTACAACTGGTGGAACATCAGATGCTCGATTTATAAAAAATGTCTGTCCGGTAACAGAATTTGGCTTGGTTGGGAAAACAATGCATGCAGTTGATGAGAAGGTTGAAATAAAGCAAATTAATCAGCTGAAAGAAATTTACACGCGAATTCTCGAGGCATATTTTGCGGAAGTCTAGAGCTTGCCTGGTAATTATGGCAAAAGAGCCTTTGCCTGGAAAGGTCAAGACAAGATTGGCAAGAGACGTAGGTTCTACAGTAGCCACATGGTGGTCTCGGCATCAGCTTAAAAAGACAATGAGAACTCTGAATGATCCTAGGTGGGACATAATCGTTTCTTTAAGTCCAGATTTTTTTGTTAAAAGAAGTAAGTTTTGGCCATCTAAAATTAGATGTATTCCACAAGGCAAAGGTGACTTGGGGCAAAAAATGCGAAATATATTCAAGCTTTTTTTTAATCAACCGGTTTGTATAATTGGTGGTGATATTCCAGATATAACAAGACTAGAGATATCAAAAGCCTTTAAAAAGCTAGCGTTGAGAAAATTTGTTATTGGTCCAGCTGAGGATGGTGGGTTTTGGTTAATTGGTCATCAGGGAAAAGCTCCAAAGAAGCTCTTTGATAAAGTTAGATGGTCGTCATCTTGGACATATTTGGACACTATAGAAACTTTTGAAGGTCGATCATTTTCTTGCCTTTCTACATTACGAGATGTTGACAGCTTGTTGGACCTAGAAGCACTAAAAGTGAATTATCACATTTAGAGATAAGGTATTAAGCAGGATTTGTTGATGAGCAAACTACCAACAAAAAAACAAATTTTAGATTGGATTAAAGAGAACCCAAAAAAATCCAACAAGCGAGAAATTTCAAAGGCTTTTGGAATAAAAGGGTCTATGCGTATTGATCTAAAACGAATATTGAAAGAGTTGGCGTTAGAGGGCAAACTAGAAAAAAAGAAAAGGTCTTTCGAGGACCCAAACCAGCTTTCAGCTGTTTGTGTTTTGCAAATGATGGCAAGTACTAGCGATGGTGATCTTTTCGCAAGGCCAGTTGATTGGCAAGGAAGTCAACCCGAGCCAATTGTTATGATGGTCCATCATTCTTCTAACCCTGCTTTGGGCTATGGTGATCGGGTGCTCGCTAAAACTTCAGAAGTTTATGGTGAGCAACACCAATATGAGGGACGAGTTATTAGACTTTTGAGCAAGCCCTCAAAAAATATATTGGGGGTTTACAAAGAACTTTCAGAAGGTGGCCGCATACACCCAATAGAAAAATCAGGAAGAGAATGGCGAGTGAAAACGTCAGATAATCTTGGGGCAAAGGATGGCGAGCTTGTAGAGGCTGAGCAACTTAAATCTCAGCGTACGTCAGGCTTATACTCAGCAAAGATTATTTCTATACTTGGTGATCCATCAGGACCGCGGGCAGTGTCATTGATAGCGATACATCAGCACGGCATTCCAAATCAATTTCCACACGAAGTATTAGAAGAGGCAGAAAACACCAAATTTTTAGAAACCTTATCAAGGGAGGCGTTAACCGATATACCGTTTGTTACAATAGATCCATCAGATGCTAGAGACCATGATGATGCTGTATATTCTCATGCTGATAAAGATTCTGATAATCAAGGAGGTCACATTTTATGGGTAGCGATAGCTGACGTAGCACATTTTGTTAAGCCAGGTAGTGCTATAGATAAAGAGGCTCGGAAGCGGGGTAATTCAACCTATTTTGCTGATCGGGTTGTTCCGATGCTGCCAGATAACCTTTCAGGAAATTTATGCAGTATTCATGAAGGCGTTGAGCGTCCTTGCTTAGCGGTTCGCATGACAATTGATAAGTTTGGCAATAAATTGAGGCAAACATTCCACCGTGGAAATATTAAAAGTGTAGCATCGCTAAACTATGAAGAAGTTCAAGACGCAATTGATGGAAAAGTAAATGATAGCGTAAGGCCTCATTTCGAAAACGTGATACGACCCCTTTATGACTCTTATTATTGTTTGAAAAAATCAAAAGAAACGCGCCAACCACTTGATTTAGATTTACCAGAGCGAAAGGTAGAGTTGTTTAAAAATGGGAAAGTCAAAGGGATCATTTTTAAAGAACGCTTTGACTCACACAGACTCATAGAAGAGTTCATGATTTTGGCAAATGTTGCTGCAGCTGAGGAGCTTTTTAAAGCTAGAAGTGAGCTTTTATATAGGGTTCATGAAGAACCAACGCCTGAGAAACTGAAAGCCTTAAGGGAGGTCGCTCAATCAGCAGGTTTTAATTTTGCGAAAGGTCAAGTTTTAACAACACGCCATTTAAATGATTTGCTAGCAAAGTCAAAAGAAAGTGACTTGTCTGAGTTAATCAGCATGACCACACTGCGATCAATGTCTCAAGCCTATTATAGTAGAGAAAATTTTGGGCATTTTGGTTTAGCATTAAAAAAATATACGCACTTTACATCCCCAATCAGGCGTTACTCAGATTTAATAGTTCATAGAGCTTTAATTAGCTCTCTGGGTCTTGGGTCTGATGGTTTGCAGGCAATTGATTCTGAGAAACTTGATGAAACAGCTCAACACATTTCAAATACTGAACGAAGATCAATGGTAGCAGAACGTGATACCATTGACCGTTATCTTGCAGCACATTTATCAGAAAAAGTAGGAAATGAGTTTGATGGAAAAGTAAGCGGCGTAGCAAAATTTGGCTTTTTTGTTCGTCTGAATGAAAGTGGGGCTGAAGGTATCGTACCTATTAGAACATTAGGAACAGAATTTTACCATTTTGATTTAAGAACAAATACTTTGAAGGGATCTCAATCAGGCCTCATTATAGGCTTGGGGCAAAAAGCAACGGTACGGTTGAAAGATGTTGATCCAATTGCTGGAGGTATAGTTTTTGAGGCTTTAAAAATCGATGACGAGCAAGTTCCCAATATTCAAAGAAAGCGAATATCAAAAATTATTCGCCGAAAGGTAAATAAAAATAAAACGGGTTCTCTTAAAAGAAAGAAGAAAGCGAAAAGGTCTTCAGAATAACATGAACTTCAATGAGTTTTTAGAAAAAGAAGTTCTTTCTTTTAAAGATAAAGCAGTCTTTGATGATCAGGTTCTTTCTGAAGATAAAAATCAAACTGAACATCTGCTGAGTTTACAAAAGTATGTAGAAAAAATAATTACAAAAAGACGCCTAGGTGCTGGAAAAGAAAAACTCAAAATTTGGGATAAACAATTAAAAAAAATACAAAAAGATTGGGGCGTACCTCCTGAAGTTATCACCGCTATTTGGGGGATAGAAACTAATTTCGGCGAAATACTTGGTAAATATCGGGTTATAGATTCTTTGGCTACTCTTGCTTTTGCGGCTAAGGGAGAAAGACGAAGGGCTTTATTTAAGTCTGAACTTTTAGCTTTGGAAACTATTAAACATACAAAAGGTATAGAGGTAGAAAGTCTGCTGGGTAGTTGGGCAGGCGCTTCTGGGCATACGCAATTTATGCCAACGACGTATCTAAAATTCTCTGCACCTTTTGGGGGCAAAAATGTTCCTAACATATGGAATAAAGAAAACCCTTTGGACGCTTTATCTTCTACTGCTTGCTATTTAAAGAATTTGGGTTGGTCACGAGAAGGTTTTATTTTGAAGAAAGCAACAAAACCAAAGAATTTAAATTATTTAAAAACAGGAATGAACTTAACTAGGGAGAAAGGCTTTACTGCACCCTTTGGCCATTCTGGGACCCATTTTAAATTTGATAAAAATGCATCTGCAATTTTTCATTACAATAGATCTGAGCTTTATGTTTTTGTTGTTTGGCTTTTTTCATCTGCTTTGCAGAGAAGCCCACAAAAAATAACATGGCCAAAAAACAGAGAGCAAATAAGCCCTTCAGAAGTTTCAGTCATGCAAGAGCATTTAATACTCTTGGGTTATGATACTCGCGGCGTAGATGGTAAGTTGGGTGTAAATACAAAAAAAGCGTTAATCGATTTCCAGAAGGCAATTGGCCAAACGCCAGATGGATACCCAGACCGACTAATATTCAAAAAATTGCTGGCTCAACCTTCACCATAGGGAATCCAAATACTTTTTGTTTCCGTTGCGGCATCAAGAAACATCTCTCCCGCGGCTCTGTTATCTAACCAATCAATATTTTTTTGGCACCAAGTTCGCTTTATATTTTTTGCGGCCTCTAACTCAATAGTTTTGGTTATTTCTTCTTCTGAAAAAGACCAAATAGAGTCGACATCCATGTGACTGGCGGCGGATGATGCTAACTCTAAATGGCTTCCAGTTAATATATTTATAACACCTGGGGGGATGTCTGATGTCTCCAATATCTGGTAAAAGTCTGTTGCTGTAAGAGATGCAACAAAAGGTGAAATTGTTGTGATGCGGTTTCCCATCGCTATGGCCGGGGCTATGCAGGAGATCAAGGAGAGTAAAGGTTCATTTGGTGGACAAAAAACTATTATATTTCCGACAGCTTCCCGCATAGTTAAGCCTACACCTCTTACTGGTACGCCACTAATTGTACCGTCAAATTTGTCAGCCCAAGCTGCATATGTAAACAGGCGCTCTATTGAAAGCTCAACCTCTTTTTTTCCGTCTTTTCGGCCTGACATTTGATTAATACGTTTTTCAAACTCTTCCCTTCTGGCATGAAGGTTTTCGGCCATAAAATAAATTATTTGGGCTCTCAAATGCCCGGAGGAATTAGACCAACTAGAAGCTTTATTCATTGCTTCAACAGCATTTCGAATATCTTTTCTGTTAGAAGATGGGACATGTCCAGCTAAGTTTTTGGAGGCATCAAGGATCTTTTGTGAGTAGCCACCATCGGGCCTTGTTTGTTTTCCACCAATATAAAGTTTAGCTGTTCTATCTAAACCAAAAGTTTCTTTATCAGAATGGCTTTTCAGGTGGTTATTTTTTTGTTTAGGAAAATTTATGGAATATTTCAGATAGCTTTTTAATCCATCCCATCCACCTTCGCGGCCAAAGCCACTCTCCTTAACGCCACCGAAACCAATAGCAGCGTCAAACATATTAGTTCCATTTACCCAGATGACACCTGCTTTTATTTTTGGTGCTAAACCTAGAGCTAAATTAATATTTTCGCTCCATATACTTGCTGCTAAGCCATATTTAGTATCGTTTGCTAAGTCAGAGGCCTCCTTGGGTGTTCTAAAGGTTGTGCTTACTAAAACAGGTCCAAAAATTTCTTCTTGCATTAATTTATCTGAGGGAGAAAGACCTGTAATTAGAGTTGGCCGATAGTAAAGGCCCTTTTTTGGTAATTCACATTTAGCATGATAAACATTACCCTCCGTTTGAGATACTAGTTTTTTTATTTTTGATAATTGCGATCTATCAACAATGGCACCCATATCTATCGACTTGTCTAGGGGGGCCCCAACTCGCAATTTGTTCATCCTGTTTTGGATTTTCTTATGAAGTTTTTCTTCTATGCTTTCATGAACTAAAAGCCTAGATCCGGCACAACAGACTTGACCTTGGTTAAACCATATCGCATCGACCAAACCCTCCACAGCACTATCGAGATCAGCATCATCAAAGACAATAAATGGAGATTTTCCACCTAACTCCAGCGTTAGCAGTTTACCTGTGCCTGCAGTGCTTTTTCTTATTATTCTGCCAACTTCAGTGGATCCAGTAAAAGCAACCTTTTTAATATCTGGGTGACCAACAATCATTTCCCCAACACTTCCATCACCAGTAATAATGTTTATAACCCCATTGGGTACCCCAGCCTCGATACAGATTTCTGCAAATAACAATGCAGTCAAAGAAGTATATTCAGCGGGTTTTAAAACAACTGTATTACCGGCAGCTAAAGCCGGTGCAATTTTCCATGCCAGCATTAGTAAAGGAAAGTTCCAAGGTATTATTTGGCCACATACTCCAATGGGCTCCATATCTCGGATCTTGGTTTTATATATTTGGGCAAGACCGGCGTGGTAATAAAAATGACGTTGGGCTAATGGTATATCAATATCTCGAGATTCTCTTATTGGCTTGCCATTGTCTATTGTTTCAAGCACAGAAAAAAGCCGGGAGTTTTTCTGTAAAAGCCGGGCAATGGAGTATAGCACTTTTGCTCTTTGGTGTGGCTCGGTTTCAGACCAATCTTTAAAAGCATTTTTTGCCATTTTTACGGCGTTATTCACATCTTTAACGGAGGCTTGGCTCAAACTGGCTATGACTTCTCCATTAGAAGGGTTTAGTGATTTAAAATCATTTTTAGGATTGGTAAAGTTGCCGCCGATGAAATGGCCAAAAGAAGAATTATGTTGACGTAACCACTTCTTTACTTCTTCTGGACTTTCTGGAGCTAATCCGTAGTCCATATCACCTAAAATCTTTTTAACAGACATTTTTACCCCATTGCATGTCGATAAGAGGCGGAATATGCGCCAGTTATGTGATGTTCCAGCTGTCTTTCAATATCTCCTAAAAGGCTTGAAGCGCCAAATCGGAATAATTCAGGATTAAGCCATTGATCACCTAGTTCTTCTTTAATTAGACTAAGGTATGTAAGAGCGTCTTTGGCTTTTGATATTCCCCCAGCTGGCTTATATCCAATTTTATATCCTGTTTTTTCATAATATTCACGAATTGCTCTGACCATTACCAAAGATACTGGCAGCGTAGCGTTTACTGGTTCTTTGCCAGTTGAGGTCTTAATAAAGTCTGCTCCAGCCATCATGCATACGGCAGATGCGCGAGCTACATTACGCAAAGTTCCAAGCTCTCCAGTTGCTAAAATTGTTTTAATATGAGCAGAACCGCAGGCCTTTCTAAAGGCTTGAACTTCTTCGTATAGGGCTTTCCAGTTTTGCGTTAGGACATGGCGACGAGATATTACTATATCAATTTCACTTGCGCCTGCCGAAACGCTATACTCTATCTCAGCAATGCGAAGTGGTAATGGCGACAATCCAGCAGGAAAGCCTGTTGATACTGCTGCAACAGGAATCCCTGTACCACTAAGTTTTGCTACTGCGGCTTCAATCATATCGTGGTAAACACACACAGCACCAACTTTTATGTCGTCTAACCCTAGGTTTTTTAAGAGTGCGTTAGAAATTGGCGTTTTTGCCTTTGCGCACAAACGCTTTACGCGACCAATGGTATCGTCACCACTTAAAGTTGTAAGGTCCATACATTTTATGGCTTGCAGCAACCAAGCAGCTTGGTGTTGTTTTTTGACAGATCTTCTAGAGCCTATAGAAGAAGCGCGCCTTTCAATTGCTGAAGTATTTGCCTGAATAGACGAAACCCAGTCTAAATCTAGATCAACCCCTGTATTACGAGCACTAATAGCTTGTGGCAAAAGAGTTAATTTTTGATTAGACTTTGTAGTCATAGGTTGCTCTCGAAAACTTTTGTAACAATTACACGGCTTATATTTGATAGCAAGACTATGAAATTGATTAATGAACTATGCTAATCTTGAATTATTTTTTGATTTATCAGCTGGCATAATCACTACCTTCATAATCTAAAATTTTTTTTAATTCTTCTAGATGCTGGTCGTCTTGGTTGGCATAGTTTTCAATTTCAGAGGCAGTTTTCTCGGCAACATCATCAGGTATAATTCTTAGTGGTTGGCCTGTTTGAAGGGCCTTGATATAGGTCTTAGCTGCTCGTTCAAAATAATAAAGCCTATTGAAGGTGTCAGCAACAGAGTTTCCGGTAACCATAACCCCGTGGTTGCCCATTATAAGCACTTTTTTTTGTGGGTCTTTTAGTAATTTTGAGCACCTTTCGCCTTCTTCTTCAAAAGCTAATCCACCATAATTTTCGTCAATTACATATCTATTATAAAATATAGCGCAATTTTGGTCTATCGGCGGTAAAGAGCTGTCTTTTAAGCTTGCAATAACGGTTGCATAGATTGAATGTACATGCATCGCACATCGGGCATGAAGACAATTTCTATGAATTGCGCCATGCAAGCCCCAAGCGGTGGGGTCAGGTGCGCCTGGCAGATTAAGTGTATCTGGGTCGTTGGCATCCACAATAATTAGTTCAGATGCTTTTACGCGCGAAAAATGAACTTGATTGGGGTTCATTAAAAACTTTGTTCCATCGTCATTTATTGAAAATGAAAAATGGTTTGCTACGCCCTCATGTAAATCGAACCGAGCAGCCCACCTAAAGGCTGCGGCAAGGTCTACACGTTCTTTCCAGTAACTAATATTTTTTATTGTACTTTTGACCAGCGACATAATTCCCCCAAGATAAAATATAATTAAAAAGCAAAATCTATTTACAGATACTAGTAGCCAAACAAGAGAAATAACTAGTAAAAAATTAAACTAGCTTTAATTTACCATATTTGTGTTATCATGAATTTGATTTGCTGCTTTAAATTGTGGATTTAGCGAACTACTTCCAATCGGCGACTTTGGAGACAGGGATGACAAAGCAAAAAATAATGACCCTAAAAAATACAAAGGAAGAAATATTTTGGGACCCTTCTACAGCTGTCAAAAGGCTAAAAGCTGATTATAAAAAAAGCATAGATTTTCTCAGTGAAAACTTTGAAAAGTTCCTTCAGAATGGATACAATGGTAAAAGATATAGGGTATACTATCCAGAGATTTGTATCGAGGTAAAAAGCTTTGCTCCAATCGACAGCAGGCTTAGTTTTGGGCACGTCACAGAGCCTGGTACTTATACTGCGACTGTTACACAGCCCGAACTATTTGAAAAATATTTAATTCAGCAAATATCTCTATTAATAAAAAACCATAAGGTTCCAATTACAATACGGGCTTCAAAAACACCGATACCTTTACATTTTGCTATGAAGGGTAAACTAGTTTCTGGCGCGAACAATGATATAGATGAATTTCCACTTAGGGATGTTTTTGACGTACCTGACTTATCAACTACAAATGACAGTATAGTAAATGGAGTTGGGCCAACTTCTAAAGAAGAGCCAAGCTCTTTATGTCTTTTCACAGCGCAAAGAGTTGATTACTCTTTAGCGAGGCTAGACCATTATACGGCAACAGATCCAAAACATTTTCAAAACTTTGTTCTTTTTACAAACTATCAGTTCTATGTTGATGAGTTCGAGCGGTTTGCTCGACGAGCCTTAAATAACTCAGATAGCGGTTACGAAAGTTTTGTGGGTCCAGAAAACTTTGAAATATTCTCTGCAAAATCTAAAATTCCCAAACCAAATAAACTTCCTCAAATGCCCTCGTATCATTTAAAAAGATCAGATGGTAATGGTATAACTCTTGTGAATATTGGCGTTGGCCCAAGTAATGCTAAGACCGCGACTGACCATATAGCTGTTTTGAGACCACAAGCATGGCTAATGTTGGGTCACTGTGCTGGATTGCGAAATAGTCAAAGATTAGGCGATTTTGTTCTCGCGCATGCATATCTGAGAGAGGATAAGGTTCTTGATGAAGACTTACCATCATGGGTGCCTGTGCCAGCCCTGGCGGAAGTTCAAATTGCTCTAGAGCAAGCAGTTGCAGACATCACTCAGCTAAAAGGTTATGATTTAAAGCAGATAATGCGCACTGGTACTGTCGCCACAGTGGATAATAGAAATTGGGAACTGCGTGAACAGACGGGACCCGTTCACAGATTGAGCCAGTCTCGTGCTATAGCTTTAGATATGGAAAGCGCAACTGTTGCTGCAAATGGATACCGATTTAGAGTACCTTATGGGACCCTTCTATGCGTCTCTGACAAGCCTTTACACGGGGAGCTGAAACTTCCTGGAATGGCCTCAGAGTTTTACAAAAACCAGGTTTCACAGCATTTAAGCATAGGTGTTCGCACAATGGAAATTTTACAAGAAATGCCATTAGGACGGCTTCAAAGCCGTAAATTAAGGAGTTTTAACGAGACAGCCTTCCTTTAAATGAGAAAAAAGGCAAAAAAAGCTGTTTTTTGTGCAGTTTTTGACCACTATCAGTTGTGTCCGCACACAATATGCAGTTAAAATACATTACGAGGCCCAAAACTTTGGGCAGTGTAAGGAGAAGTATAATGTCTAAACCGATGACAAAAACACAACTGGTTGCGGCTCTGGCCGATGAAATGGGCTCAGATAAGAAGTCTGCAAGTGCAGCTTTGGATGCAGTATGTAATATAATTACTCGCGAGGTTTCAGGAGGAGGCGCTGTTGCCCTTCCTGGAGTTGGAAAAATCCAATGTCGTGCGCGCCCAGAAAGAATGGTTCGCAACCCCGCTACCGGAGAGCAGTTCAAGAAAGCTGCAGATAAAGTAGTAAAAATGACTATAGCTAAGGCACTAAAGGATAGCGTAAATAGTTAGACTTAAAGTGTTAAGTAAATAAAGGGTCGCTTTTAGCGACCCTTTTCTTTTTAAACTATAATAATATTACGGAGCAAGGCTGAGAAACAAAACATGAATGTTCGCGCAATTTTATTAGGCTTAATCTTTGTGCTCATCTGGTCGTCAGCATTTACCTCAGCTCGGATAATTGTATTATATTCTTCTCCGTTAGCGGCTTTATCAATTAGGTTTTTAATTTCAGGCTTAATAGGTGTTTTTATAGCCTTAGTTTTGGGGCAAACGTTTAAGCTTACAAAATTACAATGGCGCGCCACTTTTATCTTTGGTTTATGTCAGAATGCCCTTTATTTAGGGTTAAATTTTGTTGCCATGCAATCCATTGAGGCCTCCCTTGCTGCAATAATTGCATCAACCATGCCACTCATGGTTGCGTTTGCTGGGTGGTTGTTTATTTCAGAACGCCTCTCTTCTTCGGGAGTAATAGGCCTAGTATTAGGATTTTCTGGTGTAACGCTGATCATGTGGGCCAGGTTAAATCAAGGTGTTGATATTTTTGGTCTAGTGCTTTGTGTTATTGGGGCGCTTGCACTTACAGTAGCTACACTTACACTTAAAGACGCTAGTTCTGGTGGAAACATAATGATGATAGTAGGGCTTCAAATGTTAATTGGCTCTGCTGTTTTGGCTATTTTTTGCTTATTTTTTGAAGATATTTATTTCTCTATAAATCGCTCTTTTGTTCTAGCATTTGCGTATACTACTATTTTTCCTGGGCTGGTAGCTACAGTAGTGTGGTTTAAGCTCGTAAATCATATTGGTGCAGTCAAAGCCGCAACGTTTCACTTTTTAAACCCATTCTTTGGGGTCGTAATAGCATGGCTCTTCTTAAGCGAAAGTATTAGTTATTTGGATGGGCTCGGTGTGGTTGTAATAACGGTGGGTATATATCTAGTTCAGATCTCTAAGCGTAGGCTTTAGTAGTCAGGATCAACTACTAGGGAATGATATAATTCAATGTTTCGCTTGGTCGCATGATTGCGCGAACCTTGATTGGATCAGTATGATAATAACCCCCAAGATCTACTTTTTTGCCTTGTGGCTCCATTAACTCTTCAATGATTTTTTCTTCATTTTCAGACAGATTTTTTGCTATTGGCTTAAAATATTTTGACATTTCCAAATCTTGTGTTTGCTCGGAAAGCGCTTTCGCCCAATAAAGCGCAAAGTAAAAATGACTAGTCCGATTGTCTTCTTCACCCACCTTTCTTGAAGGTGATTTATTTCTGCTGAGAACTTCTTGAGTTGCAGCTTCAACAGTTTCTCCTAAAACGGCCGCTTTTGGATTATTGTTAGTTTTAGCTAAAAAGTTTAAGCTTTCGCCTAGCGCACAAAATTCACCGAGGCTATCCCAGCGTAAGTGATTTTCCTCGTTTAATTGTTGGACATGCTTGGGTGCTGATCCGCCAGCTCCAGTTTCAAATAGTCCACCACCACTCAATAATTTCACTACTGAAAGCATTTTCGCAGACGTGCCTAACTCTAATATGGGAAACAAATCGGTTAAATAGTCTCTTAAAACATTACCTGTAATGGCGATACTATCTTGACCAGCTCTTATAGTTTCCAGCGTAAGTCGGGTAGCTTCTCGTGGCGCCATAATTAGAAAGTGATGAGCTAAATTTTCATTCTCCAACGCTGTTTTCACGTACTCAATAAGCTCAGCATCATGTGATCTATTTTGATCTAACCAAAATATGGCTTGTGAACCAGTTTCTTGTTGCCTTGTGATGGCAAGATTGACCCAGTCGATAATTGCTGCTTTTTTTGCTGTCGATGATCTCCAAATATCACCAGTTTTTACTCTATGTTGGTGAAGAATTTCACCATTTTCTAGAACATACTGCACAACACCTTTTTTCTTGATTTCAAATGTGGTGGGGTGCGAACCATATTCTTCAGCTTTTTGCGCCATTAGTCCAACGTTTGCAACTGCGCCAGAGGTTTTAGGATCCAGAGCGCCTGTTGCCTTAAAGTACTTAATTGTTTCATCATAGATGGGAGCATAGGAGCTATCTGGAATAACACATTTTGTGTCTGAGGGCTTACCATCTGGGCCCCAACCTTTACCTCCCGCCCTTATAAGTGCAGGCATTGAGGCATCGATAATAACGTCCGATGGAACATGAAGGTTTGTTATGCCACGGTCACTATCCACCATATACATTTTGGGGCCATTTTTCATTTCAGCTTCAAAGTCTCGAAGCACCTCTGATTTCAAAGCAATTTTTTCCAAAACGTCACCGAGACCCATATTTGGATTTGCTCCAATCTCCTCAAGAGTAGAATTATGTTTTTTAAATGATTTTTCGAAAAAGGATGATACCGCATGTCCAAAAATAATTGGGTCAGAAACTTTCATCATAGTTGCTTTAAGGTGAACAGAAAAAAGAAGATTCTGTTTTTTTGCTTCTGAAATTTGTGTTTTTAAGAATAGCCGCAAGGCTTCTGAGTCCATAAAGGTAGCGTCTACAATAGTGCCTTCTTCTAGGTAAATATTATCTTTCAACACATTTACTGCTCCATCATCGGCAATAAACACTATTTTTGAACTTCCTATTTGGCTAGCAGTTATAGTTGCAGATTTTTCATTAAAATAAAAATCATTTTCAGTCATGGAAGATACATGAGTTTTGCTGTCATGAGACCAGGTTCCCATAGAGTGAGGGTTAGCCATTGCATAGTTTTTGACTGCTCTTGCAGCTCTTCTATCTGAGTTCCCTTCGCGCAAAACAGGGTTTACAGCAGATCCCTTGATAGCGTCATAACGAGCTTGAATTTCTAATTCTTCATTTGTTTTCGGTTCGTCAGGGTAGTTTGGTAGTTTGTATCCCTGTTTCTGTAGCTCATTTATAGCTGATAAAAGCTGTGGTACCGAGGCTGATATATTTGGTAACTTAATTACATTGGCAGTTTTTGTTTTAACTATTTGCCCAAGGTTGCCCAAGTCATCTGGTTGACGTTGTTTTTCTGTAAGCTGTTCTGGGAACGCAGAAATTATTCTTCCTGCTAGGGATATATCTTTCGTTCCAAAATTAACTCCAGCAGCGTTGGAGAAAAACCGTATTATCGGTAAAAGTGAGGCGCTTGCTAGCTCAGGAGCTTCGTCTACAATTGTATACAATATATCAGGGTTAGATTTATCGGCCATATTTTTTCCAAACTAGCTGTGGGTAGGACTGGGCGGCATTCTTAAAGTTCTAACTCAAAAAGGCCAAACTAAATTTAAGTGTGTCTTAATATATCAAATTTTAGAATTCAATTCTTTTGATAGATTTCCCTGCAATATAACCTAAGCTTATTGCTGTCAGTAGACCATTACCAGAAAGGTACCCTGAAACATCTGGTCCGGAGACCCCACAAGCAGCGCCACCGCAAGCATAAAGGTTCTGAATGACTGATCCATTATTTTGAATAACTCTTGCTTGCTTGTCTATTACAAGACCACCTTGGGTATGAAACAATGCTCCTGTGACTTTGACCGCGTAGTAGGGTGGTTGAAGGCGGTTTTTATCATCAAAGTTACGGCCAAATCTATCTACTGAGTTCTGTTCAGAAAGAACATCAATTTCTAGTATGGTTTCAGATAACGAAACCTCACTTATGCCAAGTTTTTTCGCCAAACCTTTTATAGTGTTTGCAGAAATAAGTGCATTGGCCTCTTCCGCTTTACGAAAGTCTTCAAATTTTCGACCAAGTTCACAAAGGCGTCCATCAAAAATATTAAAAGCTATCTTTTCTGGTTGAGATAGAACGTTGACGGCTTGCTCTGAGTAGCCCTTATGTTCATTTGAAAACCTTTTGCCATTTTTGTTTACCTGAATGCCACCTTCCATCATTAAGGCCCAGGTTACCAAAATACCATGTGGATGCGCCACAGACCCATGCCCTTGATAACCCGAAAGGTGGTCAATCTTGGCATCTAGTTGGCGACCCCAAATGACAGCTTCTCCTTGGTTGCCGGTATGACCAAAATAAATTGCATTTTTCATTTCAGGAATATTTTCAGATATTAATTTTGTATTTCCACCATAACCATTACAAGCTAATATAATTGATCTTGAAGATATTTTTTCAATTGAGCCGTCTGGTCTTTGGCCAATTGCCCCTAAAATTTTCCCTTTACTCGATTTGACTAAATTTATTATTTGGAGGTCGCAACTGACGTAAATATCAAGTTCTGATACTGCTTTTTCCAAATAGTTTATTAGTGCCCCGCCTGTAACTTCGGGTACAGCATGCATACGAAAATTAGTATGACTTGGGTAAAGAAAATCATCTAAAACTTGGAATGGAATACCGTGGGTTTCTTCAAGCCAATCAAGAGCAAACGTAATATTTTCAACACAAAGTTTCACGAGACTAGGATCCGCCGAGCTATTATTTTTGTTCATAATATCCTCAACGAAAGTCCTTTTATTGTCATCTATAAGTTGTCTCTTTTGGGCCTTTGTTTCAGCAGCTGGTATAAGCCCGGAAGATAAGGCTGTAGAACCAGAAAGCTGATTTTCACGTTCTGCGACTAAAGTTGAAGCCCCGTCTTCTGCAGCAGCCAAGGCTGCTGTTAGGCCTGCTGCTCCCCCGCCAATAATTAAGCAGTCAATTTCTATTTCTCCTGAAAAACTATCATTTACAATTACATCTGCCAAATTTAGTTTCCATTTATTAAAGAAATAGCTTCAGATATTTTCATGACTTCCCCTACTGTTTTAAGGGATTGAATTGCCAACTTATGGGTGTCTTTGGAAAATGCTGCGCACCCATCTTCTAAAGTTATAGTATGAAAATCTCTGACGTGCGCATCGCGAACAGTTGAGGCCACGCCACCGTTTGTTACAATTCCGCATACGAACAATGTGTTAATGCCAGCTTTTGAAAGTGAATATTCCATTCGTGTTTGGTAAAAAGCCGAATATGCAATTTTTTCAACAGTGATGTCTGCTGGTTGAAGGCTATCGACAAGTGAGTTTCCCCATGAAGCTGGAGCGAAATCACCCTTTCTCAAGAAAGGCCGTAGTTTCTTAAGATGATTTGAAATAAATGGTTCGCCCTCTTTGCCCGGCACAAGCGTAAACTGTGTTGAAAAAACCCATCCCCCTGCTTTTCTGATAGCATTTAGCAAAGGCAAAATACGAGAAGGCAAAGCGGCAATCTCTGGGCTGGATTGCCCTGCTCTTCCATACGCACCTTTTGGATCTAGAAAATCATTTTGCAAATCAACAATTAAGACAGCAGTTGTTTTTGGATCAAAAGACATATTAAAACACCTCTTCGCTCAAAATTATGTTACCGTAGCTATCTACTTTTGCTGTCATTTTTGGTTCGATAAAAATTGTTGCATCAGGTTGTGTAAGCAACGCAGGGCCTGAAATAATGGAATCATTAGGCAAAAGTAAACGATCAAAAATTTTAGCCTCATGCCAGGCTCCACCCGAATAAATTTTCTGGGCCGAGATCACGCAATCACTAGTTTCCTTGGCTCGTTCGCCCTTAGAAAAAACAGATAGATCTATGTCTGGACGCACTCCAACCATGGACACTCTTAAATTTAGGACCTTTATACCTATACCTTGAAGTGGCCTACTATAGGCGCGCGCGTAGCTTTCTAAAAAAGCTTTCTCTATTTTATTGGTTGTTAACTTTTGTAAGTCGTCTGGAATAGATACTTGAACTGAATGTGTTTGCCCCAGATACAACATATCGAGCTCAATAATTCGCTCTTTTTTAATAAGTGGTGCCTTGGAGCGGTCAATAACCTTTTTTGACTCAATGGTTATTTCTTCAATTGTTTTTACAAGATTTCTACAATCTAAGTCTTCTAGTGAGATATTTAATGTTCTAACTTCATCATGACGCAGATCAGACATAATACATCCAAGAGCAGAATTTACACCGGGATAACGGGGCACTATGGAAGCGGATAGGCCGATATCTTTCATAATAGCGCCAGCATGAAGAGCACCACCACCACCAAAAGGCATCAAGGCAAATTTTTTGGGATCATAGCCGCGCTCTATTGAAATCAACCGAATTGCACCCCCCATTTTTGCGTTTGCAACTTTAATTATAGCTTCCGCAGCATCATAAACAGACAGGTTCAATTTTTGTGCAATATGGGCATCAACAGCTTGAGTTGCGGCGTCGTAGTTTAGTGACTTTTGCTTTCCGCCAATAGGGTTTCTCGCATCAATTCTTCCTAATACTAAATTGGCATCGGTAACGGTAGGGCGGTCATTTCCTAAACCGTAGCATGCTGGACCAGGATCTGAGCCCGCAGACTCGGGACCAATTTCAAGAAGTCCCGTTGAGTCTATGTGAGCTATAGAGCCCCCACCTGCCCCTATTGTGGTCATTTCGATCATAGGTGTTCTTATGGTCATTCCAAAATCAATATTAGCCTGTGATGTGAGCATATTTTGATTGTCGGCTATTAGAGAAATATCAAAAGATGTTCCGCCCATATCCCCTGTAATGATATTTTTAAAACCTGCAGCTTTTGCAATTTGACGTGCAGCTACAACACCTGCTGCAGGTCCAGACAAGGCCGTTCTGATGGGAAGAGATTTTGCTGTTTCAACAGACATTACGCCGCCATTAGATTGCACGATTAGGATTTCAGACTTCTTTTTTTCTTGAGATATTCTTGTCTCTAGCCGTTCAAGATAATTAGCCACAGGTGGTTGCAAATATGCGTTTAAAGTTGCAGTAGAGCAACGCTCAAACTCTCTGATTTCTGGCAAAATTTCAGTAGCTATACTGACATGCCTATTGGGCCAGACTGACCGTAGAACTTTTGCTGCGCGCTTTTCGTTCTCTGGGTTAGCATAACCATTGATAAAAAATAAACAAACAGAAGAACAACCGTTATCGAGCAAAGTTTTCGCACAATTTTCAACCTCTCTTTCATCAACCGAAACCTTTACAGTTCCATCTGCTAAAATTCTCTCACTAACCTCTAATCTATTTTTTCGCTCAACAACTGGAGTAAATGTTCCCCAAAGACCCCAAGTTTTGGGGCGATCGCGCCGGCGCATTTCCAAAACGTCACGAAAACCTTTGGTTGTGATAATTCCGGTTTTTGCACCCTTTCGTTCTAAAAGTGCATTGGTCGCTACAGTGGTCCCATGAATAATAGTGGAAACTAGTGATAAATCTTGAGTGGCTTTAAGTATACCCTCTAAGAAACCTTTAGATTGATCTTCCTTTGTGGAAGGCGTTTTAGCAACTGAAATATGTCCAGTTGTTTCTTCAAAGGCCAAAATATCGGTAAATGTTCCCCCGACATCTACCCCAATGACTATTTTATCAGTCATTTTTTATCTCCGTTACATAGCCTTGCTCGAGATCATAGTTTAATTTGTCCAACGGTCTTTCAGAGCGCTTTCCAAACCCACCCCCGCCAGGAGTCTCAAGCCTTACACGTTGACCTTTTTTTAAGCCAACGCCGGTTATTTTCGATTTTAGTGGCGGCGATAATTTTTTTTCTGGAGGGTCATCTGCTTCATAGCCGTAATAGAACTGATTCAAGGCCCCTTCTTCACCTTCTAAGACACCTTTGGGGGCAAATTTTCCTCGTTCTCCAAATAGAAAAGCGTTAGCCTCTTCCTCAAGTAACTCTATTTCGTAGATTGCGCCTAATCCGCCTCTGTGTTTTCCCTTTCCACCGGAGTTAGGTCTTAGACCCCATTGAGTAAATTGAACTGGATAAGCGGCTTCTAAAATTTCAAGTGGTGGAATAGTTGCAGTCGAAATCGGAGCATTTCCATGATTTAAGCCATCACCTTCGGGATGACCACCATGACCACCACCAAAAAATGAAAACATGACCCACCTACTTCCATTTTTACGATATCCAGAAAGTGACAATGCATTGATCGTTCCATACGCACAACCATTTACTTTATCGCCTGCTGAATATTGAAAAGCTTGGAATATCACATCTATGAGTCGTAAAATAGTTTCAGTGTAACCGCCAACTGGCTTTGGAGCCCGAACATTTAGAAAGCTGTCTTCAGGTATTATAAATTCAACAGGCTTTAATACTCCAGCATTTGCGGGCACATCTGTGAAGATATGTTTTAAAGCCACATAAGTTGCGGCAATTGTTGTTGATTTGGAAATATTGACTGGACCGGCACATGCGCTGCTTGACTTGCTAAAATCAATAATCATTTTGTCATCTTTTATGGTTAAATCAATAGCAAGAGTTAGAGGGTCATCTGTAACACCATCGTTATCAAGATAGTCTTCGACGGAAATTGTTTCGTTTGGCAAAGCGCTGATGTGTTGCCGCATCATTTTTTCGGCTCTTTCACGTAGTTCTTTTAAAGCACTTGAAATTTTTTCCTCTGTATATTCATCTAAAAGCGAATGTAATCGTTCTTCACCCAAATCAAGTGCGTTTATTTGACCGTTTAAATCTCCATATAGTGAGTTGGGCAGTCGTGAATTTGCTGACAAAATGTTAACTATATCTTGATTGATTTTGCCTTCTCTAAACAATTTTACAGGTGGAATTAATATCCCTTCTTGGAAACTTTCGGTTGCCTCAGGGTTATAATTTCCTGGCACATTTCCACCAACGTCGTGCCAGTGGCCAACAGAAGCAATGTAACAAAAAACTGCATTATTTCTAAATATAGGTTTAACTAAGCGAAAATCAGAAAGGTGTGTACCTCCATCATATGGATCATTGAATATATAGACATCCCCTTCCTTGAGGTCATCTCCTGAAGAGACCTTTTCAATTACAGCCTTTACAGCAAACGCCATAACGCCGACAAAAATGGGCAAGCCAGACTTTCCTTGGATTAAAGTTTCTCCTGTTTGGCCGTCATAAATACCGTGGCTGGCGTCATGTGCCTCGGCAATAATGGGGTTGAAAGCGGACCGAAATAGGGTTGCATCCATCTCATCAGCAATTTGTTCTAGCCTGCCCTTAAGAATAGCAAGTGTAACTGCATCCATACTAAAACACCAAAGCCATTAAAGGTTTCATTCGTATTTTTTCCCTATTTTTAAAAGTTCTGGTGTTCCTATAACCGCATTAAGACTATCAAAATCATGCATTTTCTTCGAAAACTCTGAGTTGCTGCCGTTTTTTAACAATCCCGCATAATACTCTTGTAATTGAAAAGTTGCTGCTCTTACTGCGCCCCCAGGGAATATAACGATATTAAAACCTAGTTTTTTCAGATCCTTAGCAGTTTTTACGGGTGTTTTTCCACCTTCAACCATATTTGCTAAAAGAGGAATACTAACGTGGAAAGATTTCCGAATTGTTTTCATTTCATCAAATGAACGTGGTGCTTCTATAAATAAGATATCTGCCCCCGCCTCCTGGTAGGCATGCGCTCTATCAATTGCTTCCTGAAGGCCTTCAACTGCTCTAGCATCCGTTCTCGCAATAATTAAAGTATCACTCGCTGTTCTAGCATCCACAGCAGCTTTTACTTTACCAACCATTTCATCTTGTTTTATCAAAATTTTTCCGTCGAGATGGCCACAGCGTTTTGGGAATGATTGGTCTTCTATTTGGATTGCGGCGGCACCGGCCCGTTCAAAATTACGAATTGTTCTTTGAACATTTAGAGCATTACCAAAACCCGTATCTGCATCAACGATAACTGGAATTTGTATTCTATCAGTTACAGCAGCGAGAGTGTCATGGACTTCAGAAACCGAAACAAGTCCTACATCTGACCTTCCGAAGCGAGTATATGCTATACTGGCCCCGGAAAGGTAAACGGCTCTAGCTCCGGATTGCTCTGCTATGAGCCCAGAAAGAGCATCATAGATGCCGGGAGCTAAAAGCGTTTCTTTTGTTATAATAGATTTGAGCATGATCACGCCTTACTTTCCATCAAAACGTTTTTCAAGATGGGAAACCAAACCGCCATCATTTATTAGTTCCCGCAAAAATTCTGGCAAAGGGTCTAAATTTATTTGAATGCCTGATTCCTCTTGAAAAAGGGTGGAATTTTCAAAATCAAAAATCACGGATGTACCATCAACAAATTCTTTGGGTAACTGGCTATCTTTAGGTAATAAAAAAGCAGGCAAACCTAAATTAATTGCATTACGATAAAAAATGCCTGCAAAGCTTTTTGCTATAACACATGATATTCCAAGAAACTTTAAAACTTCTGCCGCCTGCTCTCTAGAGGACCCTACCCCCATATTTTCTCCAGCCAATACTACATCACCTTTTTGTACCTTAGAGGCAAACTCTGGGCGCACAGCTTCCAAGCAATGTTTTGACAATTCAGCCAGTGGTGATTTCATATAAAAACCCGGCGCTAAAACGTCGGTGTTTATAGTTTCGTCAAAAAGCCAAAGCCTACCCATTTAGTTTACCATTAGCTCTCTTGGATCGATCATTTTTCCTACAACTGCTGAGGCTGCAACAGTGTAAGGTGAAGCGAGGTAAACCTGTGAAGTATGAGCCCCCATTCGGCCCTGGAAATTTCTGGCCGTTGAGGAGAGACACACTTGTTCTTCTGCCAGTCTGTCTTTTCCGTACCCTGCGCAAATACCACACGAATTTGGTAGAAATTCTGCACCAGCATCTTGCAAAATTTTTAGTATTCCGTCGTCTAAGGCCTGTTTTTCATCCTTTAGGCTCGCGGGTGCGACCTTGAGGGTAACACCTGAGGCGATTTTTCTTCCTTTTAAAATAGAAGCAGCGGCTGCTAAATCGACATATTTCGCTCCAGTGCAGGCACCAATGTACGCTACATCAAAAACGGTGTTGGCAAACTCATCTGCATTTTCGGAATTCTCCGGCGAATGTGGTGCAGCAATTTGGGGTGATAGAATTGATGCATCAAACTCGGTAACGTTCGCATTGGAAGCGGGCTTATCTAAACAAAAACTCTTCCAGTTTTCTGGTACCAAACCCCCTGATTGGTTTATGAAACGGATAGTTTTTTCGTCTGGAGCTATCAATCCAGTTTGAGCACCAAG
>JAQWIK010000013.1 GCA_029248915.1 Paracoccaceae bacterium
TGTTTCAACAACAACGCATCGTTTGTCATATGCTGCCAGCTTCCAGGCATTTTGCTCAATAGCTAATAAATCAATTCTTCGCTGAACCTGCTTTTGAGTTACTTTTGAATAATTTTCAGAAGGCAGCCCAACGCAAAAAATAGCAGATCGGCCTAATCTTTCCAATTCGTCTATACAATTTTTTAATTCAACCGACCCAAATGCCTTATTAGACAATACAATTATTTTTGGACAATTTAACCGAATATCTTCCAGCGCCATAGATCTCACTTGTTTCATTTCATTAGAACGAACGATTTCAACACCTAGGGCACCTGGGCCTCTATCTAGTTTCTCAATACGGACAAACACTCGTATAGCTTGTGGCTCACTTAAAATTCTGTCAGAAATTCTATCTGCTAATGTCTCTAATAAGTTTAATCTTTCAACACTTAATTCCGTTGTGATGGCTTCTGTTACCTTATCGTAAGACAATATCCGATCGACGTCGTCTTCCAATTTGTTTTGGAATGGTTTAACTTCAACCACAATATTGAAGCATACTCTTTGTTTATTTCCTCTTTCAGATTGAAAAGCGCCAATCTCAACGTCAACAATATGATCTCTTAATGAAATCCTATCATGAACCGTTTCAGCTTCACTAGCCTTAGAGCGCTCTTTTGGATGGGCAAACGCCAGATATATTTCGTTACTCATAAAATCACCAGATATTCTCTATATCTTTTAAATAAGCGATTTTTCAATAGTTGGTAGAACAACGACGCCTTTGCAAAGGTATTCTACGTCACAATTATCTTTGGGATACCAGCAATGGTTGTCTGTAAAAAATGTGTCGGCCATATTTTGCAACTCTTTCAAATTTTTTAGACCAGTTTGGATTTACATAATTAGAATGATAGTGGGTCGACCCTTTTGTCAGTTTTCTGTCATGAGTTGTTATAAGTATTTTTGCTAATTTCAAAGCCATTTCGTAAGCTTTTCGCTCATGCACAGTCTCCAACTTTCCGTCACAGGTATAAGTAAATTGACAAGCAAATCGTCGCCCAGTCCCTTGATTTATTACTTTGCATATAGAGCTTGGGTATCGTGAATCTTCAACACGGTTCAAAATAACCTCTCAAACGGCTAACTGACCGGTAATAGGTTCCCCCCGAGCCTCAAAATACAGTGCTTCCGCAAGACAAGACATTTGCTTACCACTTTTAGGAACAGGAAGAGATAGTAGTTTTGCTGACGTCCATTCTGATGGCCGTCTAACTTTGGTCAAACCAAATAGATGGGCAACGTCCCAAGGCTCTAAATTACCGATGTTTTTTTGCTCAAATTTTTCAAGCTTATCAATGACTTTTCTTTGCGTATCTGCACTTAATATCTGCGGTAAGAAAACCAAGCACAAAACCGATATAGTTTTAATCCAAGCTAGCAAATCGAAATACCTTATGTTGTGTACTAAACGCATATCTTAACGATATATTGTGTAACTTTTTTGATAATCGCTTCTATAACCGGTTTATCGCAAAGGTTCAATACGGTCTTTAATTGCTAATTGAGCAGCAGCTAATTTAGCAACTGGAACTCTAAAAGGAGAGCAAGAAACATAGTCCATTCCTATTTTGCGACAAAAATCTATAGACTCAGGACTTCCGCCGTGTTCGCCGCAAATGGACAAAACAATATCACTTTTTACGCCTCTAGCTCTGGTCACACCCATTTTTAACAACTCACCAACTCCATCAATATCAAGAGTATGAAAAGGGTCTTCTGGAAAAACGCCCTGTTGTACATAGTCAGACATAAATCGACCTGCATCATCGCGAGATAAACCATAGGTCATCTGGGTCAAATCATTAGTTCCAAAGCTCAAAAATGCAGAATTAAGGGCGATATCATCCGCACGTAAGGCGGCCCGAGGTGTTTCAACCATAACTCCAAGTCGATAATCAAACTCGATTGCTGTTTCAGCTCGAACCATTGAAGCCACTCCATCAATTCGCGCTCTGACCAGTTCCACTTCACGTTTTGCTGAAACAAGAGGTATCATTATTTCTGGAACTATATGAGTACCATTTTTACTGGCTTCAGCGGTTGCTTCAAAAATTGCTCGTGCTTGCATCTCATAAATTTCCGGTACGGTTACACCTACGCGAACACCACGCATGCCAAGCATAGGATTATATTCAGCTAACGTCTCTACCCTACTCACAACATGCGATAATGGCAGATCTAAGGCCTCGGCCAGGGCGTGCATGCCTTCTCGATCATTTGGCAAAAACTCATGCAAAGGTAGGTCAAATAACCTTATGCAAACAGGGAGCCCTTGCATGAGGTTAAAAAGTTCAAAAAAGTCTGACCTTTGCATGGGCAGTAGCCTGTCTAGTACTGCTCTTCGTTCATCTCTGTTATGAGCAAAAATCATCTCCCTCATTAAAGTGAGGCGGTCAGCCTCAAAAAACATATGCTCAGTTCGGCAAAGGCCAATACCATGCGCGTTGAAGTTCTGCGCAGTTTTTGTCTCACTTGGGGTATCAGCATTTGCTCTTACTTTTATATCTCCAGCATCTTCAGCCCAGTCCAACATCAATTTAAGAGAGTCATCCAATGCGGCTTCAATCATTTTTGGTGTTCCGCCTAGGACATGTCCAAGTGTACCATCTATGGTTATGGAGTCCCCCGCGTTAAACGAACGTCCATCGGAAATCGAAAAAGCCTTATTATTTGAGTCAAAGTTAATCTCAGAAACCCCAACAACGCAAGGAAGCCCAATTCCACGACCAATAACTGCAGCGTGACTTGTGACTCCTCCTCTTTCCGTCAAAACACCAGCTGCTGCATGCATACCGCGTATATCTTCTGGGCTAGTTTCGCGACGAACTAAGATACAGGTTTCGCCGCGAGCAGCACATGCTTGTGCTTCCGATGCAGAAAATACAACAATTCCAGTTGCAGCACCCGGGCTTGCAGCAACTCCTTTAGCAAGTATATCTCTTTCAGCATTTGGGTCGATTTGCCGATGTAGCAGTTCACCAACAGCGCGCGGATCCACTCTCATGAGAGCTTCTTCTTTGGTAATTATCTTGTCTTTTGCCAAACTTACAGCAATTAAAACTGCTGCCCTTGGTCTTCGCACAACACGAATTCCATCTAAAATATGCAATCTGCCATTTTCTATTGTAAATTCTATCTCCATTTCCTCACGCAACTTTTTGCGCATCAATTCAGCTTTATTAATAAGATCTCTGAATATTCTGGGCTCCTCCGTCTCCAGAGATGGCCCCCTTGTATCAAGAGTTAAAAACAATGTGCCTTGCTTTTCAGATAATGACTCGCGCCCCTGGCTTTGCCTAAGATATCGTCCTGTTATTTGAGATTGCCCTGTATCACTATTGACCAATTGCAGAACGCCAGATCCACTTTCACCGTCGCCGACCCCAAATGCCATTTTTTGAATAACCAAACCTAGGCCAGCATCAGCCGGAGCACCTTTTGCCTCTCTTAAAAGTCGAGCAGAAGTTCCTTCCCATGCACGCGCCATAGATCGAAGAACTTCTGATAATTGATGTTCAATAGATTGTGGAAAATTCTCATCCATTTCGTCTTTGTAAGCCGTTAAAGCAGCACTAACAGAATTGCCATTTGCGTCTGTCATGTGATCAAAGACATCTGGATCCAAACGTGCAACATTTACAGAATAAGCCTGTATAAACCTAAAATATAGTTCAGCAGCCGCTTTCTTCCCAATATATTTTGATAAATGCGAACAGCGCTCATCGTTCATACCAATATTTAGCACAGCCCCTGGTCCACCCCAATCAACGCTCTCAGATGAAGGTCGAACACATAAAGTGTCTTTTTCCACAAAATTTGAAAGAATATCAATCAAGTCTGGCATTTTACCAGAAACTATTTCTTTAATTGCATTAAAAGAAAGGGCTACAGTTTTTGGAACTGGTAAGTCCAATCTGACCAATCTCTGTAAACACTTTGCTCGGCCACCATGTGTAGGCGCAGATATTTTAGCAGTTGGTGTAATCAAGTCATAGTTTTTGAAATTTTTTTGCACTGCTGCACTCTCCTTGACCTGGGAGCGTAAATACTTTTTTTTGTTCAAGCAAGAAAATTGAAAACCTTATTCTTCAACCTTAGTTAGATCAGCAACCGACAAACACAATTTGCAGATTCTAGATAATAAATTTAGCCTATTACGCCTGATAACATCCACATCAGAATTGATTTGAACAGTTTCAAAGAAACTATCGATGGGTTCTCTTAATTTGGCCATCGAATTCATGGCCTCTACGAAGTTTTCCTTTTCTAAAGCATTCCTGATTTTAACTTCTTCATTATCTAATACAGAAAATAAATTACGCTCAGCATCTTCTTCCGCATATTTTAAGTCAGCCCCATAAGAGTACTCTACTCCATCGGTCTGCTCAGCTTGAAGTAAAATATTATTTGCACGTTTGAAACCTTGTATTAAATTCGTTCCATCACTGGCCTTAATGAAGTCTGCTAACGCAAATGATTTTTTCACTGAAAGAGCAAGATCGTCACTTTTTTCAATTGATAAACATGCATCAATTAAATCATATCTAAGATCTTTGTCCCGCAGAAAGACTTTCATTCTCTGGTGAATGAAATTTTTAAGATCTTCTACATCTGCACCATCACTTCCCAGTGCTAAAATATCTGTTAACGAAACTCGAAGGTCATTTTCTATTATTATTCTTATCACACCTAGTGCACTTCGTCTCAACGCAAACGGATCTTTTGAACCTGTTGGCTTCTCGTTTATGGCCCAAAAGCTAGTGAGAGTATCAATTTTATCAGCCAGGGCCACCACAAT
>JAQWIK010000014.1 GCA_029248915.1 Paracoccaceae bacterium
GGTGTAGTCGGAAAAGCGAGTATTATTGATACTGTCCCACCTGGTGGTTTAGGCGGCACATTCGGAGGAAACCCAATGGCTTGTGCAGCCGCTCTCGCAGTTTTAGAGACAATTGAAAAAGATGGATTATTGGCAAAGGGTATAAAAATTGGAGAGGTGATAGATAAACGTCTGCGAGAAATGTCTTTCAAAAATTCACTTCAAAACATTGGAGATGTTCGTGGCCTTGGATGTATGAATGCGGTCGAGCTTGTTAAGGACCGTGAAAATCTTGAACCAGACGGAGACATGGCCGCAAAAGTAGCCCAAATAGCGCTTCAAAAAGGCCTTATTCTTGTTACAGCTGGACCTGCCCGCAATGTTATAAGAATCTTGGTTCCATTATCTGCAGACCTTAAAATTATAGAAGAAGGTTTGAATATTCTAGAAGCTTCATTAGAGGAAGCAGCAGCCTGACACCTTAACTCAATAATTATTCTTATGGGGGATATAATGAAAATTAAGGCTGCCGTTTTACGACAATCTGGACTGCCGAGACCATATTCGAAAAGCAAACCTCTTTCTATTGAAGAGGTAGATATAGATCCGCCCAAATCAAATGAAGTAATGATAAAAGTACAAGCTGTAGGCCTTTGTCATTCAGATCTTGTAGCCATTAGTGGTGAGCGAGGCAAACCAATGCCTATTGTACTTGGACATGAAGCAGCAGGGATTATCACCGAGCTCGGTGATAATGTTGAAGGTTTCGAAATAGGTGACCACGTTGTGCCTTCCTATGTTGCAAGCTGTGGCCTCTGTGAAATGTGCAGTTCCGGTAGACCCGCATTATGTGAGCCCGCTACAGTCGCAAATGCAAAAGCAGTTTTACGCGATGGAACAACAAGACTTAGCCAAAATGGCAAATCTATCCATCATCATTCTGGCGTTGCGGGTTTTGCTGAGTATTCAGTGTTATCCAAAGAAGCATTGGTTAAAATTGATAAATCGATCCCGTTCGAGCAAGCAGCACTTTTTGGTTGTGGAGTGGTAACCGGCGTAGGCTCAGTGATTAATACTGCTGACGCCAAAGCTGGTCAGTTCATTGGTGTCGTTGGCCTTGGTGGCGTTGGGCTAAGTGCAGTTTTAGCTTCACTAGCTTTGGGGGCTGGAAAAGTAATAGCAATAGATTTGAGTAACGAAAAACTTAGTTTTGCAAAAGAACTTGGAGTTCATCATACTATCAATGCAGCCGACAAAGATGCGATTGGGCAAGTGCACAAAATTACTAACGGAGGAGTGCATATTGCCGTGGAAACCGCAGGGTCGGGCCGCGCACTGCAGACAGCATACGAAATAACCAGACGCGGTGGAACAACAGTTGCAGCTGGGATGCCAGGACCTGAAGCTGAAATCAATTTATCACATCTAAAAATAGCTGCAGAAGAACGATGCCTTAGAGGTTCATATATGGGGAGTTGCGTTGCCAAACGCGATATCCCTCGCTATCTAAATATGTTTCAAACAGGCTCTTTACCTGTTGACAAGTTGATGTCCCGAACAATTAAATTTAACGAACTCAATGAAGCAATGGATCGTCTTTCTGACGCAAAAACTATTCGGGAAGTATTATTGCCCTAACTAGGGAGATTTTTAGTATTTTGAAATTTAACTTTTCAGCAAATACCGGATATTTATGGACGGAACTGCCTTTTCTAGAGCGAATAAAAATGGCAAAACGTCATCATTTTAACTCTTTAGAATTCCATGACGAACCTCATGAAATAAATTTAACTGATTTAAAAAAACTACTTCATCAATTGGAACTAAGTTTAAATGGAATGAACGTCCGAATGGGTGATACCTTTGGATGTGCCGCTATACCAGGTAGATCTGACCAAGCTCAAAGTGAAATCAAACAAGCTATAACAATAGCCCAAGATATAGGAGCAAGAGCATTACATATATTGTCAGGCGTTACCGAGTATAATCAAACCTCGATAAATACGTTTATTTCAAATTTGGAATTCGCATTAGAAAACTCGGAAATTCTAATTTTAATTGAACCGGTTTGTGAAGAACAATTGCATGGTTACTTTCTAAAAACAATTGATCAAGCGGCAGACATTATAAATTGCATTGATCATCCAAGACTGAAAATAATGTTTGATTGCTACCATATTGATAAACAAAGCGGAAACTTATTGGAAAATTTTAAGGCCCATGCCAATAAAATCGGGCATATTCAAATTGCTGCAGCAGAAAACCGAGCTGAGCCATTCGAAGGGAAACTTAACTATAGACGCATTTTGCCAGAATTTAAGCGCCTTGGGTATCAAGGAGCTTTCGGCTGCGAATACCGTCCAACTGGTTCAACGGAGGATGGTTTAAGTTGGCGTGATCCTCTATTTGAGATGGAAAATGAAATTGAAACAAAAATTTGATAATAAATCATCAGTAGGGTTTGCAGAAGGCGATGTAAACTTTTCTCCACAAAGAAAAGAATGGGCCAAAACTCACATAGGCACTAAGACACAGAAACTCGTGGATGAGGATGCGGAATTTTTTTTGCATCAATCCCTATCAAGCCCATGCTTAAATGTTATAAATAAAAGTGAAGGTATTTATCTCGAGGATATTCAAGGCCGCAAAATTATGGATTTTCACGGCAACAGTGTTCACCAAGTGGGACACGGACATCCAAGGGTAGTAAACGCAATCAAGGATCAGTTAGACCAATTACCTTTTTGTCCGCGCAGATATACAAACCAGACGGCGATAGATCTAGCTCGTAAACTAGCTGAGTTAGCTCCCGGCAACTTAAATAAAATGCTGTTCGCACCCGGAGGTACAAATGCTATCGGGATGGCATTGAAACTTGCACGTTATGCTACAGGCCGACACAAAACAATTTCAATGTGGGATAGTTTCCATGGTGCATCTCTAGATGCTATTTCAATTGGTGGCGAAGGTCTATTTCGAAAAGATGTAGGGCCACTCATGCCGGGATCAGAACATATTCCTCCCCCTAGGCGTGGGAAATGCCACTTCAATTGCCCTGATGAAAATCATGACGGATGTATTGAATACTTAAAATATATCATCGAAATGGAAGGAGATATTGGGGCGTTAATTGCAGAGCCAATGAGATGGACAACTGTAGAGCTTCCACCAAAAAACTATTGGAAACGGGTAAGAAGTATTTGTGATGAAAACAATATTTTGTTGATATTTGATGAAATCCCGTCGGCTCTGGGCCGTACGGGTAAAATGTTTGTTTGTGAACACTTCGACGTTGTCCCTGACATGCTGGTTGTAGGAAAAGGTCTGGGTGGCGGCATTTTTCCAATGGCCGCTCTCATAGTTCGTTCAGACCTTGATATTGTTGGCGATAGAGCTCTTGGTCACTATACACATGAAAAGAGTTCTGTTGGATGTGCAGCTGCTCTTGCAACAATCGAATGTCTTTTAGAAGATAAATTGATCGATAACTCGGTGAGACTTGGGGAAAAAGGCCTGACACGCTTAAAGGAGTTGAAATCAAAATACCCAATCATTTCTGATGTAAGAGGTTTAGGTTTATTTTTTGGTATAGAACTTACAAAAAATGGCAAACCTGCGCAAAAAGAGGCTGAAGAGGTTCTCTATCATTCTCTTTCTAATGGATTGAGTTATAAAGTTGGTGGGGGTTGTATCCTCACTCTTTGTCCGCCAATGACGATTACCGAGGAACAATTAAACGAAGCTTTTGACGTGATAGAGGCTGGTATCAAGGAAGTATCCTAACCCGATCTAAACAGCTAGAAAAATAATTCCACAGAAGACTATACTTGCTGCACCAATACGATAACCGATAGGTTTTTCTTTAAACCAAAGTACCCCAATTAGAGTAGCAATAATAACCGAAGTTTCACGTAATGCCGTAACAATTCCCAATGGCGCTAGGCTTTTTGCATATAACACTAGACCATAAGCAAGAGTAGAAATAACTCCAGCAAAAAAGCCCAAAATTATTTCAGAAAACGACGCTTTTAGTAATCTTACCCTAAATCTGCCAAAGACATAAAATACAACAAAGCCTTCCGCAATAAATAGCCAGACTATGTAAGAAAGTGGATTTTCAGCAAGGCGTACACCAAAACCGTCAGTTACAGAATAAGCAGCGATTAACATTCCCGTTGTCAAAGCAAAGACTAAACCAGGGATGGACTTTTCATTAGATAAAGACCTCAGACCTAAAAACAAAATACCAGTTGAAATCAAGAGTACACCGCTCATTTCCACCAAGCTCAAACGCTCATTGATCCAGAAAAAAGCAAAAAGGGTCACAATGACAGGGCTTATTCCCCTCGCAATTGGATAAATAAGAGACAAGTCTCCAAACTTATATGCTGTCGTTAAGCTATAATAATAACCCCAGTGTATTAAAGTAGAGGCTATTATAAATGGAATGACTTTAATATCGGGAAGCGGCAAAATAGCGGCACCAACTAACCCCAAGACCATATGGCCCAAAGCTACCAAACCAATGGCGATTGTCTTATCACCCGTGCCCTTGATAACAGCATTCCAAATTGCGTGAAGAGCAGCAGCCAGTAAAACCAGACTAAAGACCGAAACAGTCATATATTTCTATCAGACATGAACCTTTTGATGCTCAGTTCGGCCAAGGAAGTGAATAAGTCTTTACATTGGTGAAAAACTTCATGGCTTCGAGTACACCCTCTTTCACACCGTTGCCAGAATCTTTAATGCCACCAAAAGGCGACATTTCTATTCGATACCCTGGTTGCTCCCAAATATTGACTGTTCCGACATCAAGTCCCTCAATGTAGTTGGTTGCCCGAATTAAATTGTTAGTACAAACTCCAGAGGAAAGGCCAAATTCCGTACTATTTGAAATATTCATAACCTCCTGGTCATCATCGGGGACCCGCACTATTGGCACTATTGGGCCAAATGTTTCTTCCATAACCAAGTCACATTCGTGAGGCACGTGATCTATAACTATTGGTGGCAATAGGGCACCATCGCGGCCTGGATGATATAAAATTTTTGCACCCTTGGCTTCAGCATCAAAAACTCTTTTCTCAAAAAGTTCTGCGGCCTTAGCATTAATAACGCATCCAAGCTGTGTGTCTGGATCCATTGGGTCTCCAAATTTAATCATCTGAGCTTTTTCAAGTATTAGCGGAACAACTTTTTCTGCAACACTTTCTTGAATTAGGATCCGTTTGACTGCGGTGCATCGCTGTCCAGAATTACCAGTTGCACCTGCTACTGCAATAGTAGCCGCTTTATCAAAGTCCTCTTCTTTGAGATCATTTAATATTATTAATGGATCGTTGCCTCCCAATTCTAAGGCAGTCCGTTTATAACCAGCCTTTTCAGCGATCATTTTTCCAACTGGGACACCACCTGTAAACGTAATAATATCAATATCAGGGTTTGTTATCATTTCGTCCCCAATATCTTGAGGTAAACCTGTCACTATTTGAAACATTTCTGGCGGCAACCCAGCCTCATATAGAATGTCAGCTAAAGTTATTGCAGTTAGTGGGGTTTGCTCAGTGGGTTTGCAGACCACACAATTATTTGTTGCAATTGCAGGCGCTATTTTATGTGCGACCATGTTCAACGGATGATTGAAAGGCGTAATGGCAGAAATGGTACGAACGGGTTCTCTTTTCGTGAAAATTTTTCTACTCTTTCCATGGGGTGTCAAGTCACACGAAAATATCTCACCATCATCGTGGATAGCTAGCTGACCAGCCAAAGTGAACACATCATAAGACCGTCCCGTTTCATATAATGCGTGCTGTTTACAAATACCCAACTCTAATGTGAGCCAATGAGCAATTTCTTCACGTTTATCTCTTATAAGCTCCCCTGCACGAAATAATATTTGTTGCCTCTCATAACGAGTTAGTGAAGGCTTATAATTCGCTGCAATTGAAAACGCTTTACGTGCATGTTCCGCCGTACCAGCAGGTACGGTGGCTATTACTTCTTCGGAGTAAGGATATGTAACTTCGACTATTGCATCAGTAAAAACTTTTTCACCACCGATGCGCATTCCCTCTTTACGTATAGCTTGTTTTTCCATGCTTTGTGATCTTTCTATTTAGGAATAATTTTACTGTTTAATATTAATTAACATTTCTTGTATTTGCCGCAATGCTTGCATAAAAAAAGGCATCAAAATTTCGTAATTCAGGTGCTCCTGGCAAGTTTATTTTCCGGTTCACTATAAATGGCACCTCTTGTTCTGTTAAACCTCCATGGCTGCGCAAAGGCTCTTTCAAAGCTTCCAGATCATGTCGGTCTACAGATGTTCCTAACGTCATATTCTCCGTAGAAATCATGACTATATCACCAATTCTATCAGGAGGGAGATCAAACCTCTGAACTGCTGCAGCTTTATCAATTACTAGTAGAATGCCATCGGTATTAGATAACTTAGAAATTATTTCATTTCTATCTACATCTTCTGGCAAATATGCAGTTGCAAAAGATCCAAGAGCTCCATGGTGAACAACGTATGGATCAGTAATTGGCAAAATAACCCTTGCCGAACCTTGCCCCAACCATTGATCTAAAAGATCTTGTACGTAAACTACTGAAGGTTCTCCGTTAGTATCATGTTTTGGCTTCATTCCATGGTCAGCTGTAACTACCAGAGCCACACCCATAGCATCGAGTTCACCGATATATTTATCAGTCATGGCGTAGAAGTCTTTAGCCCCTTGTTGATGCGGCGCAAATTTATGTTGGATATAATCAGTTGTTGAAAGATACATTACATCTGGTGACCATTCTTTTAAGATCTTTACTCCAGCTGCAAATACAAACTCAGAAAGCTCCGCTGAATAAACTTCAGGAACTGGTCGACCTAGCCATTCGCTCGCATTGTGAATACCATTATCAACTTTTGTTGCTACATCAGCTTTTTCTGAGGAAAAGCAAATAGCTCGATCCTCATCGAAATTCAGTCCCGAACCAAGCAAAGCTCTTAGCTTATCCTTTGCCGTAACCACGGCAACTCTTGATCCACCCTCATAGTACTTTGAGAATAGAGTGGGTGCGCGTAGGAAGCGTACATCATTCATCATAACTTCTTCGCCCGTTTCAGGATCAAACAAGAAGTTTCCGCAAATTCCATGAACAGACGGAGGGCGTCCGGTAGCAATAGACATATTATTAGGGTTTGTGAATGAAGGGATCACAGAATGGGCAAGAGCATCTGTACCCTCGGAACGAATACGTTTCAAATTTGGCATTAAACCTTCTGATATTGCAACATCAAGATATTCAGGTTCACATCCGTCAATACAAATCACGACAGCACAGTTTGAAGCCGGAGTGTATTTTCTTCCATTTGCTTCAATTTCATTTCTAATTTCCATTAAGAATTCCCCTTATTCCTTTAACTCAGATAGTCTTTGTCTTTCCATAAGTGCGATTTTCGGAGGCGCTGCACTTTTTACCCCCATCGATCCAAGCGCTTTTTTCGCGGCTGCGACAACACCTTTCATCACAGGCGCATCCATTCGGCCAATACAGCCTATCCGAAAACTGTCAACAACGGTTAACTTGCCTGGATAAATAATGTAGCCCTCACTTTTCATAAAATCATAAAATTTCTGAAAATCAAAAGCTTGGTCGTCAGGACAAAAAAACGTGACAATTATGGGGGATAACCACTGTTCATCAAGGAGTGTTTCAAACCCTAAATCCCGCATACCGCTTACCATTATATCACGATTATTGGTATATCTAGCTCCTCTTCCTGACACACCACCTTCTTCTTTGTGAATTTCTAAAGCAGTTAAAAATGCAGCAACCACATGTGTCGGAGGCGTAAAGCGCCACTGGCCTGACTTTTCCATAGCACTCCATTGTGCTTCAACATCAAGACTAAGAGAATGACAATTACCCTTTGAAGCCTGCAAAGCAGATAGCTTTGCAAAAACAAAACCAAAACCAGGAACACCTTCAATGCATTTATTGGCAGACGATACCATGGCCTCAAATTCAATCCTTTGGGGATCTACAGGCACTGCTCCAAAAGCTGACATACTATCTATTAAAAGTTTACGACCTGCTGATTTAACAACTGCCCCGATTTCTTCTAATGGATTTAAAATACCAGAGCTTGTTTCACAGTGAATGACCAATACGTGGGTTATTGCTTTATCATTTTCCAAAATATCAGCAACTTCATTTCCTCTAGGAGGTAAATAATCTCCTTTATCGAGTAAATGGTAATTACGATTTAAATAATCCATGGTCTGAGCCGCGCGAAGTCCATATGCACCATTTGCTAAGACTAAAAGCTTGCCATCTTTTGGAACAAAAGTACCTAACATTGCCTCAACAGCATATGTACCAGAACCTTGAATGGGCACACAATCATAAAGTTTTTTTTCAGGTCCTAATAGTGAAAGCAGGCTGCTTCTCAACTTTTTAGTAAGGTCACGGAATTCACCATCCCAGCTACCCCAATCTTTCAGCATCGCTTCTTTTACTTCGAATGCAGTTGTTAGAGGACCAGGAGTAAGGAGATACGGTTCACCAAATTTTGGGGGTGGAAAATTGACTTCTTGTAATGGCATTTGTTTAACCCAAACAATTTATTTTTCTTTATATAAAAACGAAAATATACCATAAGTAAAATCATTAGTTTATATATAACTATATTTTTTTCTTATAGGTAAATAGATGACATATTCCCAATTACGAGCCTTCCACAATGTAGCTAGATACGGTGGCTTTTCTAAAGCGGCAGAACAAATGCATCAGTCTCAACCTGTTTTAAGCGGACACATTAAAGAATTGGAAAAAATTTACGACACTTTGCTTTTTAAAAGAGAGAAAAGAAGTGTCAAACTCACTTTGGCAGGAGAAGAACTTTTTATTCTAACAAAACAATTTTTTGAAACTGAAGACCAAATTCTTAACCATATGAAGAAGTCAAAAGCTTCTATAACCGGAAAAATAAGAATTGTTGCCGACTCTGCTATCCATATTTTAAAAACACTAAAATGGTTCAGAAAACACTATCCTGCTGTTACAGTAGATTTACGTATTGGTAACTCTCAAGAAGTAATCGATATATTACGGAATTTTGATGCCGAGGTTGGTGTGACTGGTAGCCCTATAGATGGGTCAGATCTTCAGACATTCACCTTAGGCACATCAAGCATTAAAGTAATTGCTTCCAGCAATTTCTTCAAGAAAGTCCCACGGCAAATTACCTTTGATAAATTGACCAAGCTTCCATTAATTTTCCGTGAAAAAGGCTCACATACAAGAAAAATATTGGTCTCACAGGCTTCAAAACAAAACTTTAAATTAGCCCCGGTAATTGAAGTTACTGGTCGAGAGGCTCTCCACGAGTTGGTAGCAAACGGTTTAGGTATTGGTTTTGTTTCGCAAGCTGAAATCGCTCAAGATCCTCGACTGGTCAATATAGATATTGATTGTGGGAACACTGAAATGACTGAGACCCTAGTATACCTATCTGCAAGAAAAGATTTACCAATAGTAAGGGCATTTTTAAAAGCAGCTCAAAATTCATGAGTGCCCTTTAGATCTTATGACACAGTATTTTATTTTTTAGCCAACTCGCGCTGCCACCATTTAAAACTGTCTTTCATGGTTCTTTTTTGCGTTTCATAGTCGACGTGCACCAAACCGAAACGTTTGTCATATCCCAAAGCCCACTCAAAATTATCTAGAAGTGACCAAGCAAAATATCCATTTACTGGCAAAGTTTCGGCAGCTTTTGCGACCTCATTTAAATGCTGCTTATAATATTCAATACGATCAATATCAGCGATCGCATTTTTAGATGCCATACCGTTTTCAGTTATGTACAGGGGCAAATTCGGTGCATAATCCGATACCAAATTTATAGCATCCCTTAGACCTGCCGGCTCAACATCCCAGCCCATATCAGTTTTTGGCAAGTCGCGCTCAATAATCTCTACAAAAGGAAATTTGTCTCCTCCCGATTTCAGCAGAACGGTTGTGTAATAATTTATCCCAATAAAATCGATTGGTTCTTTGATATTTTGTAGATCACTTTTCCAACTATTTGGAAGATATCCCTCAAGTTCCTGAAGTGCCACATCAGGATAATTACCCTTTATTATAGCAGATAAGTACCAGGTGTTGGTTACTGCTTCATACCGCTCTAAAGCTTCAGTGTTTATCTTAGTTTTTGTCTCTAAACGCCCAGGTGTAAAGTTAAGTACGACACCGATAGGTTTTTCCGTTTCTGCCCTCGCCGCTTGAACCCCAAGTCCATGCCCTAAACAAACATAGTGACTGGCTTTTACAGCACTACTTAAATCGCGCAAGCCTGGCGCATGCTCACCTAAGTAATGTGATAACCAAGCGACACACCAGGGTTCATTGATAGAAACTAGGTTTTCAAGATCGTCACCAAAATTTCTCGCTATAAAACCCATATATTCTCCAAAGCGCTCCGCGTTATCTCGAATAGTCCAGCCACCTAAAGCACCGAGCGCCTGAGGCATATCCCAATGATATGCAGTACCATAGGGACGAAGGCCCCGAGAATTAATTGCATCTAGCAACTGTTTGTAGAAATCTAGCCCTTTAGTATTTAAGTTCTTTCCATCCGGGAAAAGACGTGACCAAGAAAATGAGAAACGGTAAGCATCAAATCCTGCATCAACTAAAAGATCGAGGTCCTCTTCAAAGCGATGAAAATGATCACAAGCAAGTGACCCATCATCGCCATTAGCGGTACCACCATTTTTAGCAAAATGATCCCAGATACTTTCACCACACCCTCCAAATTTACTGCCTTCAATTTGGTAAGCGGCTGTGGCCACCCCAAAAACAAAATCGTCGCTAAACTTAGAACGGATATCGAACATAAACTACTGTGTCTCACCAATTTATTAAAAAATAAAGTACTATTAAATTTATAAAAATTTGCTTTTAAGAACTGAAAAAAAAACAACTAATGATCATTCAACAAAAATCACTTTACCCTCATCTGGACAAACGATGAGATGATCACCCGTTTTTACAATCTTTGTCACATCGCCGTCTTCAAATCGATCGACCATCGCCATCCCGGCCAAGGCTGCTCCTTGAGCAAGAATTGTGTTTACACTGTTAAATAAAATACCTTTAGGAGCTATTTTTCGTGAAGTCATTTCATATAGCATCCAAGCCGTCGCCACACCGCCCTTTGCGGTATTCAATACAAGAATGACATCTTTATAACTTGAACCGTATAACTTATGTTGAGGCCTGCTAAATACGCCGTTTATTCTATCCAAATCATATCGGGCCGAAAAATTATCATCCGCAACGAGTGCAATTCCTTCAACTTTAGGTCCTATTCCGATATGACACTTCAATTCCTTTTTCATTGTACAATTATACCTTTTTCAGCTGACTCAATACAGGCCTCCATACTCGCCAAAGACGGCTGATAACCATATCCACCGAGAATATTTACAATCTTAGCTGAATTACTCAAAAGGCTTGTCCATCCGTTGGCTTCACCAATTTCCCGGGCATACTGTTGGTAAAAACATGTGCCTACCAAAACTCTTCCACCAAAAGCTTCAATTTCAGTCACATACCCCATTGAAACAGCATCAGCATAAACCTGTGCAGAGGTGCAGACAATAACATCTGTCGTTGAGGAACGTTGCCTACCACTGCAAAGTTTAGAAAGTTCTGACATTTCAATGATGCTTAATTGAGGAGCGGCAAAAACCACCACATCAACTTGAGAACCTACTGCTGAAAAAGGTGCTCTCAAATCACGAATAGTTTCCTTGGTAACCTTTGTAGCTTCTAGAGCCTGACCATCTACATCTTCTATTTTCTGACATTCGGGCGTTATGCCAACGATATGAAATAGTGGAACAGACCCATAGCTCGCCATCGCTGCACCAAAATGCTTTAGTTGATCTGAATTAGGAATTTTTTCAATGCCTTCTATGACGGGAACTTCCCAATAACTACCGGCCATTCTTCCTATAGTTGCGCCCAAAACTCCCCAATCCATAAGATCTTTAGGCTCTTCTGCAACCTGATATCTTTTTGTCGAACTTCGATTATCATTTAGATGTAGACCGTATCTTGGAGTTCGGCCAGTTAATCCAGCCGCTAAAGCTGAAGGTCCTCCCTCAAAATTAGAACGCGCTCCACAAACAGAATTTGAGTAAATTACCACACCCGTATCACCGAACGCGACATGATCACCAAAAACAGGCGGCATGATCGTTTGATAATTTATACAGGTATTCGTCATCGTTATACCCATTCTTTTACACGCAGCGATGAACCGGCGCTCTAACTCTGCCATACTTTCCGTTTGGCCAATAGGCTCATAACATTCCAGGTCAACGCCTCTGGGGTCCGTAATCGTGGGTATGCGAACGCTTATGTCAGTTTCAGCTAATTTCTCTGTAAAAGCGACGCCAGCCTCTCCAAGTGACTCTGGGTCTGCCATCATATGGGCCTGACTGACATCTACCATATCTTTAGCGTCAAACATCCGGCCAACCTGTAGTTGATGCTCCATTGCCCATTTAACTGCGGGTCCAAAATCACCAGCCAGCATGGCCTGCTCTTCATTATTCAATTTCATCGTAAGAAGGACTTTTAAGTTACGTTAAATTCAAGAGTGATACTAACTGGGCTCAAAAAGCTGTCAATCCGAGTAAAAATGTAATGTAGAAAAAGTATTTCTAGGAAGGGAATTTAAAGCCACTGCAAAATAGACAAGTTATTTTACAAAGCCCATTCTCCAGCCCGGAAAACTGGCGTTATCCCACCATCTTGATCTAGACCATCAATATTTATGGTATCAGAACCAATCATCCAATCTACGTGGATCATACTACTATTACCACCATTCTTTATAACTTTATCTTTAGAGAGAGTATCGCCATCTTTGAAACATTTTGAGTAGCATTGTCCCAAAGCAATGTGACAGGCGGCATTTTCATCAAAAAGAGTATTATAAAACAGAAGGTTACTTTGAGATATTGGAGAGCTATGCGGTACAAGTGCCACCTCCCCTAGCCTGCGCGCTCCATCATCTGTGTCAATTAACTTTAAAAACACCTCTTCCCCTTTAGATGCTTTTGCTTCTGTAATCACTCCATTTTCAAAAACTACAGCAATATTCTCAATTAAAGTACCTTGGTGAGAAAGTGGCTTAGTAGATTTCACATATCCATCAACTTTTAAGGCATGTGGTGTCGTAAAAACCTCTTCAGAGGGTATATTGGGGTTACAAATAACTCCGTTTCGGGCCTTTGACGCGCCACCCATCCATTCATGTCCTTCTGCGAGACCGACTTTAAGATCAGTTCCCTCTCCATAAAAATGGAGTGCAGAGAAATTCTTTGCGTTCAGCCAGTCTGTTTTCTTCCTGAGGTTTTTATTATGTACATTCCAGTTTTCTATTGGGTCTGTACCGTCTAATCTCGACGCTTGGAAGATTGCTCTCGCAAGTTGCTCCTGAGCTTCTGCTTCTACTAAATCCGGGAAAACTCTTTTGGCCCATTGGGTTCCTGGCCAAGCTATAATGTTCCAGTTCACATCAAAGCGTGTAATTCTTTCTCGAACTGGCGAAGAAGCTTTCGAAACAGCCTGGTTTGCACGGCCAATATCATCTGCATTTTGTTCAGACAACAGCATTGGGTCTTCGCCAACCACAGCTAAACGTGCAGTATTTTTATCAAATGCGGCACCCATAGCCTCGAACAACCAGTCAGTAGCTTTATCAAAAGAATCTTTTTGAGCATTTTTGTACCTTAAAAGGGTCACCTCGGGATCTGTGTAGAGAGGCGTGACAATTCCACAGCCTTGTTTGTAAGCGTGAAAAGTCAAGCGACGAACCAGCGGCGCTGCTTCCAAAGGAGCTGTAATCAAAAGATCTTGACCCTGCTGAAGTGCTACTCCCGTTTTTATTGAAAGTTCTGCCAACTTGTCCAGTTCAGTCGATTCATCCCAATTATTGGTAACCATTTTTGCCTCATTATTTTACTGAACTAAAACATTGCAGGTTTTTCTGTGCAGGTTCAACCACGTATATTTAATCAGTCGTATGCTAACAATAGAATTCAATATAAATAAATATGCTTGATTTGATCAGTTAAAACAATTTTTTCTAATAAAATTTCAAGTGTAATTGGTAAAAAAATATCAAAATGACACTTCAGTGTTTTTTATTGACTCATAGAAGCAAATAGGCCTCACTATTCTTTACGTTGCGTATTCAAAGCGTAAACTAATCATAAATAGGGAGGATACAACAAATGAAACTTACAAAAGTTATGAAAGGGGTATTAGCGGCCGCTTCCATTGCATTAGTTGGGAGCTTTGCACAAGCCCAACAAGCTGGTGGATCACTGGTTTTTCTAGTACAGCCGGAACCCCCAACGATGGCTGGATATGTTTCGACTTCGGGACCAATCGGACTTTTAGGTCCTAAAATATATGACGGCTTAGTTGACTATGATAATGACGGCAAAATAGTGCCCATGCTCGCTGAAAGTGTAGATGTCAGCCCTGATGGAAAAACAATAACTTTCAACCTGCGCAAGGGTGTAACCTGGCATGATGGTGAACCGTTCACTTCTGAAGATGTACAGTTTACAATTATGGATGTTTTGAAGAAAGTTCACCCAAGAGGGCCAAACTCCTTCAAAGAAGTAACCAGCATCGACACTCCAGACGCACACACCGCGGTGTTTAATCTAGGCAACCCAGCGCCTTACATGTTGCGTGCGTTATCTTCTTATGAATCTCCAATGGTGCCAAAGCACCACTTAGAAGGACAGGACATCAAGAGCGCAAAGTTAGCAAATAATCCAGTGGGCACTGGTCCTTTTAAATTCGTTGAGTGGAAAAAAGGTCAGTACATGCGTTTGGATAAAAACGAAAACTACTGGAGAGAAGGCCGCCCGTATCTTGACCGAATTGTTGGTCGTTTCGTGCCCGATGCCTCAACCAGAGCTGCGGCAATGGAAAAAGGTGAAGTGCTTTATGCGGCCTATAATGCTGTATCAAATGTTGAAGCAGTACGTCTGAACAAAGAAAAAGATAATATTTCTGTAACGACTGATGGTTACTCAATGATTAACCCTATGGCCCTGCTTGAGTTCAATACGAAAGAAGGTCCTTTTACTGATGCATCAGTACGTAGAGCTATTTCCACAGCAATCGACAGGCAGTATATGATAGATACAATCTTCTTTGGATATGGAAAACCTGCGACGAGTGCTCTTTCAAGTAATTTCAGCGCCACGGGTCTACATGCAGTGATGCCTAATTACCCTGCTAATGGTGACGTTGCAGCGGCAAACAAAATCCTGGACGATGCCGGTTATGCTAGAGATGGCAATGGCGTGCGAATGAAAGCTATGTTTGATCTGATCCCTTATGGTGAAGATTGGAAACGTGGTGGGCAGTATATCCAGCAAGTTCTGGGTGAAATTGGAATACAAGTAGAACTGCGTTATGAAGATGTGCCTACATGGTTAAAGCGTGTTTATCACAACTATGACTTCGAAATGAACCTCAACTATTTCTATCAGTTGTCGGACCCAGTTTTGGGTGTTCATCGTCACTATGGCACTAACATGATCCGCAAGGGCACACATTTTGTGAATTCATCGCGTTACAGTAATCCAGAGTTGGACGCGTTACTTTCTGCAGGAATGACAACGCCTGATGCCACAAAGCGTGCAGCAATATATCTTGATATTCAAAATATACTTGCCAACGATATGCCTGTTGTGAACCTTTTTGAACTTGAGTTTTTAGTTGTCTACAACACCAAGTTAAAAGGGGCTTACGGCTCCGCAATGGGTGCTTACGCATCTTTTGGGGATGCATATCTCGACTAACTCATAAATAATGCACTGAGCCGAGGGATCTTCGGCTCAGTGAATTCTAAATTTTTAAAGATGATCATAATATGAACAGATCTAGTAAGATTATCCGCTACGTTTCCCGCAGGCTCATTCAAGGAATTCCGATAATCCTTGCAATCGTAGTACTGAACTTCTTTCTTCTAAACTTAGCTGAAGGAGACGCCGTCGACGTGCTCGCTGGAGAAGCTGGATCAGCAACGCCTGAATATATGGAAGAAATGCGAAAAAAATTCGGCTTAGATAAGCCGCTTCCAGTACAGTTAGCAGTCTATTTGAAAAATGTTCTCCAGCTTGATCTTGGCTATTCATTTCGTCACGATATGCAAGTCACCGAGCTTATCATTGATCGGTTTTGGCCAACCTTAATATTAATGGTTAGTACAATTCTTTTGGCTGTTGGCTTTGGAGTTCTGCTTGGCCTTTTTGCCGCAATCAACCTCAACACCTGGAAGGATTCTATGGTTAGCGTATTTGCGCTTATCACCTATGCAACACCCCTTTTTTGGGTGGGGTTAATGATGATTATTTTATTCTCAATAAAAAACGATTGGTTCCCCACCAGTGGAATGGAAAACAGCGCCATGTTCTATGAAGGTTTTGAACGTGTAAAAGATATTGCGCATCATTTGGTGCTGCCAACAATCACTCTATCGCTGTTCTATCTCGCACTTTATACTCGAATGATGCGAGCCTCGATGCTTGAACAATACGGGCAAGATTACGTGATCACGGCAAGAGCAAAAGGCGTTTCAGAGCGACGGATTACGTTTGTACATGTTTTACGTAATGCCCTGCTTCCAGTTGTCACAATGGCGGGGGTTCAAGTTGGAGCCTTGATTGGGGGATCAGTAATAGTTGAGTCTGTCTTTGCCTGGCCAGGGTTAGGCATGTTGGCTTTTGAGTCACTGTTTGCTCGCGATCTTAACCTACTTTTAGGAATTTTTCTGTTATCATCTGGCCTGGTCGTTGCCGTAAACCTAGTAGTTGACGTGGTATATTGTTTCCTAGACCCACGAATAGAAGTGAACTGAAATGGCAGATTTTTGGAAAAGGTTTTCACGTAACCGTCAAGCAGTGTTGGGCCTAGTTATACTCTGCGTTGTTATTTTTGTCGCTGCGATTGCAAATTTTATTTTTCCTACGGATCCCTTTCTTTACTCAAAGTTTCCTTTATCCGCACCAGGAGAAAATGGTTTTCTTTTGGGAAGTGACTCAATTGGGCGTGATGTTGCCTCTGGCATTGCGCATGGAGCTAAAACGTCTTTATTAATAGGACTGATTGCCACGCTTGCAGCCGTGTTTATTGGCGTTATTTTTGGCGCATTCGCTGGATATTACGGTGGAATTGTTGATGATATTTTAATGCGCATCACCGAAGTTTTTCAAACGATCCCTTCATTTGTATTTGCGATCCTCCTTGTCGCTATAATGAAGCCCTCAATTGAAAGCGTGGTAATCGCTATTACAGTAGTGTCTTGGCCTGCTGTTGCCCGTTTGGTGCGAGGCGAATTTTTAGGACTTAAGAACCGAGAATTTGTGCAAGCCTGTCACACCTTGGGTATGAGCGACTTACGCATTATGCTGGCTGAAATACTACCAAATTGCCTCAGCCCAATTATAGTAATTGGGTCCCTAATGGTGGCCACAGCAATTTTGATTGAAAGTGGATTAGCTTTCTTGGGGTTAGGCGATCCCAACGTTATGAGTTGGGGGTTCATAATAAGTGATGGACGCTCGATGCTCCGGGTAGCTTGGTGGATATGTACGTTTCCTGGCATCGCAATTTTAATAACAGTTCTTGCCATTAACTTAGTTGGCGAAGGTTTAAATGATGCGTTGAACCCCCGTTTGAGGGAAAGAAATTGACTGATAAACTCCTTCAAATTTCCAAACTTGATATTGCACTACCAGAAGGCTCTGAACGTGATCTGGCAGTTGAAGATCTTAATATCGAGCTCTCTCCGGGAGAAACGCTTTGTATCGTTGGCGAGAGCGGTTCCGGTAAATCATTGACAGCACGTGCTTTGATGGGGTTATTACCCGCTCCTCATGTGCGCGTGAAAAAAGGTACCATTTCGTTTTGTGGTGAAGATCTTACACAGGCGACTGAGCCAAGAATGCGTCAAATTCGCGGTAGTGAAATTTCTATGATTTTTCAAGAACCGATGACTGCACTCAATCCAGTAATGACCATTGGTGTTCAGATCGATGAAGTCTTTCGATACCATGCAGAAATGTCACAAAGTGAACGACGCAAGCGCGCCATTGAACTCCTTGAAGATGTCCAATTACCTGATCCTAAACAAATTATGGCAGCATATCCACATGAGCTATCAGGAGGACAACGTCAAAGAGCAATGATCGCAATGGCTTTAGCCTTGGAACCTAAAATTTTGATTGCTGATGAACCAACAACTGCTTTGGATGTTACAACGCAGGCGCAAATCTTAAAGCTCGTAAGTGATATGCAAACCGTTCATAAATCGGGTGTTTTGTTCATTACACATGACTTTGGCGTGGTGGCTGACATAGCTGATCGAGTTGTTGTCATGCAATATGGCCGGGTTGTAGAAACCGGGACAGTCGACAAGGTGTTAAATGAACCAGAGCACACCTATACAAAGGCTTTGATCGCATCTGTGCCTAGTTTGATGCCGCGAGCACCGCGTCCCCGCTCTGAGCAAATTGTCTTGTCTGCTGATAAAATTCAGAAGACATTTGGAGGCGGTAAAAGTTTTTTTGGTTTAGGCAAACCAAATCGCTTCGTTCATGCAGTAAAAGATGTCACCCTAGATCTACGAAGTGGTGAGACCTTAGGTGTTGTTGGTGAAAGTGGCTCTGGCAAATCCACATTAGCACGCTGCATTATTCGACTACTTGATAGCGATGGCGGTAATATCATGCTTGATGATGTTGATATTCGCGCTTTAAACCGAGCAGAAATGCGCCCATTGCGTACTAAAATTCAGATGGTGTTCCAGGATCCATTTGCCTCTATAAATCCGCGCATCAAAGTTGGCCAAATCATATCACAAGGGCCAATTATCCAAGGTGAGTCAAGACAAAATGCAGAAGCTAGAGCTCGTGAATTACTAGAAATCGTGGGGCTTGATGAGCGCGCATTCAACCGCTATCCCCATGAGTTTTCAGGTGGCCAGCGGCAGAGAATTGGGATAGCAAGAGCTTTGGCCTTGGATCCAGAAATTTTAGTTGCAGATGAACCTGTATCTGCTCTGGATGTCTCGATTCAAGCACAGATATTAGAGCTTTTGGATGAAATCCGTGAAAATATGAATTTGTCGATGCTATTCATTACGCATGATCTAAGAGTGGCAGCACAAGTTTGTGATCGTTTGGCCGTTATGCGTTATGGAGAAATTGTAGAAACCGGGGCAACGAGTGAAATCTTTAAGAACCCTCAGCACAGTTACACGCAAGATCTACTGGCAGCGGTACCCGGAAAAAAATGGGATCGGAAAATAGCCGGATAATCACATGTCGATGACTGTGGGCCAATAAATAAGATTAACTGTTTAAAATAACCCAAGGAAATATTGATATGAGCGACTTGGCCAGCGATCCTTTCGCCTCGATAGTACAGATTTCTAAAGCCTTTCAAAAAAAATCAGTTTTACCAAGTGAGATCGTTGAAGCACAATTAACGCGTATCGACGCAATTGATCCAAAACTGGGCAGCTATCAGACTGTTTATAGGGATGCAGCACTCTCCGCGGCAAAAGAGGCTGATACAGCTATTGCAAAAAACCAACGCATTGGGCCGTTCCACGGTATTCCATTTGCCCTCAAAGATATCTTTGAATTAGAAGGTCAGGTCACTACCTGCGGATCTCGCGAAATGCTTCAACGAATTTCACCAAAGACTGGAACCGTTGTACGGAGACTATTAGAGGCAGGTGGCATTGTTATTGGCAAAACAAAAACTGTTGAATGCGCTTTGGGTGGCTGGGGAACAAACGAACAAATGGGTACTCCATGGAACCCATGGGATTTGGAAGAAGCAAGAGTGCCCGGTGGATCATCCTCAGGTTCTGGTGTAGCAGTAGCAAGCGGGCTGGCAAGCTGTGCAACAGGTAGCGACACAGGAGGATCTGTCCGCCTACCAGCTGCCTTTTGCGGGTTAACCGGTCTAAAAGTAAGTAAAGCCTGCCTTCCTACAGATGGGATAATGCCTTTATCTCAAACATTAGATACACCCGGCCCAATGACCCGTAATATGGCAGATCTGGCTTTAATGTTTTCAATCATGCAGGGAAAGAATTCAAATAGTCTAGAAAAAGATATAATAAATGACCATGGACTTTTCAGCACCCGAGAAAATATATTTAAGGGATTAAAGCTTGGCATTCTGAGCCAAGAAGAACGTTCCCATTGTACAGATAGTATTCTTGAAAGTTATGATAAAACGCTTGATATATTAGTAGAATTGGGTGCCGAACTAAAAATTTTTAAACCCCCAATACCCTATGATGAATTGGCCCAATTAAATGGGGCAATTTCAATGTATGAAGGATATCAGAACCACCGTAATTTTTATGATGATCCAAGCAAAAAAATGGATCAAAATGTCAAAAAACGCATGATGGGTGGACGTGATTTAACCTCAGAAGGCCATGCAGAGCGACTGCAAAAGCGACAAGATAATCAGCCAGTATTTAAAGCCTCAATGGCTGAATTTCATGCATTGCTAACACCAACTGTGCTTGAACCCGCACCTCGGCTAGTCGATATTGATGAAGATTTCACGCCCGGCTATTTTACGCGCCCCTTCAATTATATTGATATGGCCGCCTTGGCCCTTCCAACTGCCTATTCCGAAAAAGGCTTACCAACTAGCATGCAAATTGTTGTTCCTGCCGGTCAGGAAAATTTTGTAATTCAAATGGGAACAGCACTGGAAAAAGCTTTAGCATTGAGTAGGCGACCAAATTTCAGTCCACTTTAATTTTAGTTATCCAATACTGTGTAACTCTTAGGTTTTTTAGGAAAAATCTCCAAGCGTATGGGACAAAACATTAAATAATAATTTCGAAACCGTATTATCGAAATTATTCCAGGGTAAACTACCGCAAAACGTAATAGAACCAACAGAGAATACCCGTCCACCTGTGGGTGTTTCAAAATAGATCATATCTGCACGCTTTACTTCACTTTCTGGGCCTCCAGATAAATTTGTTAAATGCGTCAATTGCTCTTCAGGAACCAGAATAAAACGGTCATCCGTAGCAAAAGATTGTGCTAGAATGGTAATTTTATGTCCAGGATCCAACTTTTGATCAGTGCGGTCTAACTCAAATCCTGCCGCTCCATTTCCACTAAAGCCAAAGTCACCAATAATTTCGTTATCAATACCATCAAATACCCAATCAAATTCAGGAGCAAAACAAACACGCTTGTAGGGCATGCCATTAAATGTACCCTGTGCCGTAAAGCCAACTCCAACTAATTGCTGCGGGGGCCTTCCATTTCTTCGCCATAAACCTCCATAAGCCCCATCAAATCCATTATAATATTCACCTGGCTCTGATGCCCAAGCCCGCAATCCATCTTCAGCTCTTCGAATTTCAAGAAGACTTGGTTCTTCCTCGTGGCGGGCTATCCTCCAGTAAAATCCATTACCGCCCAGATAGTGTAGGGCACCACCTTGATCTCGATACTGCGTAAGTGCATCCAAAGTCTCGCTAGTGTGATATTCTGGATGACTACCCGTTACCACAGCTTTATACTGCTGTATTGCTTCAACACCCTCATTATGAAGTTCTTCGTCTGTGACGATATCGTAATCTATGCCCTTTGCGTGTAACCATGAAATTAGGTGACTATCAGCCTGAAAATGTCGCAACCCTGAACAATCAGCTTGACCAAATGTTATATACCCTGGTCTTAAATTGAATAGTGGTCTCTTATGGTTGGCGTGGCAAATTCCACTGCCATCAGAATGATTATTGTAAGTTGATAATCCATAACTTTGGAATTGCGCGGGATTATGCGGGTAAGCATTCCAATCAGAGATCCTTTGCAACCAAGTCTCATTATAATCTGGGCGTGCATGGTTACCGTAAATCACATACGTAAAGGTCGATACCAAAACACAGAGCTTGGCAGTGGGTTTCTCCTTTTCTGGGCAAACAAAAAATGGAATTGCATCATAGTCATTTTCACAAGAAATGCGCATTACATAAATTCCTGAGGGCATTTTTGGTGGAATGACAAAGCTAAAATCTGACTCCCAATTGAAGTCGTAAATATCATCTTCATGAAATGCAATCGCAGCATAATGCTCAGGTTTATGCTGCCAATTCATTTCACTGGCATCCCAAAAGGCGCCAGTTACAGCTCGCGTTGGAGCATTCACGAGGATTAAATCGGGGCAACCAAAACCTGGAACCGAGAGGCTTGAGGTATTTTTTGAAAAATCCCAGTAGGCTACACGTTGGGCGTCTGCGCAAATTTCAGGGCCTTCTATTTTACCATTAAAACAACTCTTGGTTGATCCCTCAACGCGCTGTGATGCAATAATAACGTTCGCCTGCTCTTTCAAATCCAACTTCATATCAAACTGAACAACAGTCGGAATAGAGCCCTTTGAATTATCTAAATTGATTAATTCAACACTCATCAAACCTGTCTTAGTAATTTGTGCTTCTATGCGATGCCATCTCCTCACGGTAACTGCGTCAACAGTTGTTACAGTTTTAGAGCCATAACTGAAGCTTGCATGGCCTTCAGGATCTAACGTTAGACAAAATTGGCCATATTCAATTAATGATTGAGGGCTAGAAGTTTTAAGTGTGGGATAAATTGTAACTGAAAAGCTAACGCTATTATCAACACTCATTTTTAAAGGTTTTTCTGTTATGCCATATGAACCGGGATGAAATTTTTGCCTACGTGATAAAAAAGACTGTTTTGGAAAAAAATCATCACAAGCGTGCTCAACAATACCTTGCCCTTTAGGGTTTGGATCAGCATTTATAGACCGAAAAAGTTGGGCGGTAAAATCGCCTTTATGCTCACTGGAAACCATAAAGTTTATCCGATCTCCAGGCCGCCCTGAAAGCTTATCAGAATATCCGACAATAGGAATCGTTTCCAAATTAAATCTCCAATCACAAATATTTTATTTTTATTTCTACAGTCTGATTGAATAATAAATCAGGTGCAACTCCAACAAATTTCACAGACCTGTTTTTCCAAATAATTCATGTATTCTAACACAAAGCCTACTATCTCTCAGTAATAAGCCTTACTATGCAATATAGCTAAGTCTGATTTTGTGTAATTAATTTTTCAATTTACGAGAATTTATTTCTTATTTTTTGAATAGTTTCAAAAGTTTTTTCGAAAGTTGGACTGTTTAGAGGATTATTCTGACTTGAAAACCAAGCAATGGAGAGTTGTTTAGCCGGATCTACAAATAAAAATTGACCGTGAATTCCAAGTCCAAAAATCAAGGGCTCCGCCTCCCTCTTTATATACCATTTCGAGCGGTAGTGCATTTCCCGTTGACCCATATCATCGTAAAAATCTCCGTCTATCCATGCTTGAGGATCACCATTATGAGTAATGTCATTTATCCATTTTTTTGGGATTACTTGTATTCCTTGACGCTGCCCTCCATTAGACATCATCATACCTACTCTCGCCAAATCCCTCGCTAAAAAGCACTTACCTCCAGCCGCGCGTGCCCCGCCTATACGGTCAACAGTTATATATCCTGATGCTTCTGCCCCCAATGGCTTCCAGAGCCTCTCACTAACCAAATCAGCATATCGCATCCCAGTTGCTCGCTCAAAAACCCAAGCTAAAAGATCCGTGTTTGGAGAGACATAGTGAAAGCGGCCTCCATGTGACCCATCTGCCTCAGTTAAGGAAGACATAAAAGATCTTAAGTCGCCAGCTTCACGATCTTTTGGAAGAGGGTTCCAATTCGCTGCGTACCTGTAATCAATAATTGGGCCTTCATTGGCAAGATAATCTTCGTTAAATAAAACGCCCACACGCATATCCAAGAGATTGCGCACTGTAGCCTCAGCATAAGCACTATTAGCTAACTCTGGGATATATTTGATTATTTGGTCCTTCTCGCTTAATTCGTTGCGTTCAACCAATGTACCTGCAATCAAACCCAGCATAGACTTTGACACTGACATAAGAATATGCGGATCCCTCGAAGTCATCCCATTGCGATAAGTCTCATAAACTAATTTGTTATCATGAATGATGACAAGAGCATCTGTGTCCGTTTGTATTAGGGCTTCATCAAGACCTATTTTAGATGTGTCTAAGGAAGCACTCTCCAGCTCCCAAACATTCGCAGGGTCGTTTTGAATTTCAGCTGAAGGGACAAGTTCTCGCACATGATGAAAAGCCCAATTACAATATGGGGCTTTACGCCAGTTATCCAACGTAGCTTGGTTTGGCTCTTCAGGTGGAAATTCTTGCATAACTTTAGACATTTCAATACCTTTAAATAATATAAAATATTGGTGACATCTTAACTTTAAAGCGTCAATGCTTACTAAACCATAAGCTCTTTTTCACCCACCAAATTTATTAAAATTTGACTATTCGTAGGTAAATTTTTAAGCGACAGCGGATACTCTGTAAATTTTAGCACCATAGCTTATAAGACCATTTTGCAATCTCTTGTTTCCATCGGTGATAAAGGCTTCTCTAATCTCATCTAATACTTCATCTGAAGGAGCGGCCTCTTTTATTGCTCTAAATGCCATTCCTATTTCCATTAAAAGTGACGCATTTTTTTCGACACTATCTTTTGTGGTTATGCTCGTCTCTAAAACATCTATATTAATTGAGGAGAATTTAGCAGCCTTCAGAATAGATGACAGGTAAGTACGGTCGCTAAAAGCAAGTGGCCCAGGCTCATTACCTGGTTCTGCAAAAGATACTCCAGTTATATCAACAACTGTATTGAGCGGAGAAAGAAAAAAATCATTGGCTGCGAGTGGTGCCCAACATACAAACCGCAGCTCACGACCCTTTTGAATAGCGGACTTTATATTTTGAAATGCCTTTAGCGGATTTTCAAAGAACATAACGCCAAACCTAGATATCGCCAAATCAAACCCTTCAGGTTCAAATGTATAAGACTGAGCGTCAGCCTGCAAAAAAAACTTTCCTAAGCTATCAGATTGAGATCTTGCCAGAGTTAAAAGTTTTTCAGATATATCAAGCCCAGTTACCGTTGCTTGATTGCCCATTATTGTTGCTAACCGTCTTGTTGTTGAACCTGCACCACACCCAATATCCAGTCCATTTTTGCACCCATTAGCATCTATACCTTCGAACAAAATATCCGAAATGTTTTGGAGACGCTCATTCATTGCAGTGTCATTATTCACCCATGATTGTCCGGGTGCTTCATTCCAATATTTTCCCTGCTTATCATTTTCACCGTAATTATTCATTTTCAAAGCCTCATTTTTATTTCTTTTTAAATCTATTTCTTTACGCACAATCCTTGTCATAAATTCACGCCATGTCCAGATTGGAAATTACTAGATAAAATAAGCTATTGCTTATCAGTGGTTTACCCTAGATACACGCGCTTGTGTTTTGGAGTTTATAAATGTCGATAAGCCAGAAAAAAAATTCCAAAGGCATTTTACTCATGTTGATTTCAATGGCTTCCTTTGCTATCGGAGATACGTTTGTAAAGATTTCTGGGTCCTTTTTATCGCCGTCACAAATTATGTTTTTTCTCATCAGCGGTGGCTTGATAATATTTGCATTCATCGCAATCATTAAAGGTGAAAAACTTAAAGAACGCAGGGCCCTCTCACCAATTCTACTGATCAGATACTGCGCAGAAATGTTAGGCCTTGTAGCAATGATCATGGGGTTAACAAAAATCCCACTTTCTGTTGTAGGGACAGTCACACAAGCATCACCAATTTTGGTCGCTGCTGGTGCAGTAATTTTTTTCAAGGAAGTTGTTAGCTGGCGCCGCTGGAGTTCAATTATAGTTGGCTTTGTTGGCGTGGTACTAGTCATCCAGCCCGGAGGGCAAAGCTTGGACTACTCTGTCTTGTGGGCAGTTGCAGCACTAGTGGCATTTTCTATAAGAGACCTTGTCACAAGGCTAACGCCGCCAGATATTCCGTCAGCTAGTATTGCTACTTTCACTATGATTGCTGCTTTTCCATTTACTACAGCATGGGTATTTTTTAGTGGAGAAAAGTTTTTTACTCCCGAAATTGATTGGGCTGTAGTAGCTTGTATGGTAATTCTAGGGTCGTTTGGCTATTTGCTGCTTATAACATCTCTGCGCATAGGTGAGCTGTCGGCAATTATGCCTTTCAGATATTCTCGCATTGTTTTCCTTCTTATTCTGGGGGTTTTAGTGTTTGGTGAGCGGCCAACAGTCTCAATGTTGGTAGGGTCTGCATTAATTCTGATCTCTGGTGTGTACATAATGTGGCGTGAACGCATAACAAAAAAAAGCCATAAAAAGCAGTAGTTTTGAAAATCATTCCTACTATTTCTAATCTATTTTCAGACTTTTGTTAAACTGCCTCTTTTTTAATAATTATTTTAAATGAGACTATTAAGTCCAAAAGCAGTTTATCCTGAGTTTAGTTGCCCTTACTTTCTTTGATAAGAAACCCGGTGAGGCAAATTACAACGACGCCACCACCAATTAGCATACCATTGGTTGGCGCCTCGCCAATGCCCCACCAGATCCAAAGGGGGCCTAAGACTGTTTCCAAAAGCATAATGAGGCTAACAGTTGATGAGGTTACAAACCGAGCAGCGTAAGAAAGGGTCACGAATGACAGTGGTAATATAATTATACCAGTCACAGCTATGGCTGCTGTGCTCCGCAGATTAGGCAAATATAGCGTATCAGCGCATACTACGCCGAGGACTGCAGCTAATAATGCTCCGATAGAGATTGCGAGAACAAATGGTACATTTTTGTCTTTGCGAATTATGGTGAAGTTCATTGCAAGCGTAATAGCGACACCCAGACCC
>JAQWIK010000015.1 GCA_029248915.1 Paracoccaceae bacterium
TAAAATATATGATTAAAGAACTTAATTTCTCAGGGTCGCGTCTTGCAGCAAATGGTTTTGGAGAGTATCAGCCAATCAGTCGAGAAGACACTCCAGAGGCCCGTGCTCTAAACCGACGCATTGAAATCAAGCTGACTGAGAGATAGAGCTTTATTCCGCGACTAGGCTATTAACTATCAACTTGCAGTAAGAAGAGGGGGCTTGTTTCGAGCAATTCGTCTTTTTTCTGGTCCTTTAAGATCCAATTTAATTTTATTATCCTTAACACTTACCATAACCAAACCGCCCTTTGACAGTTTTCCAAAAAGTAATTCCTCTGCAAGAGGCTTCTTTATATGCTCTTGAATAACCCGTGATAGCGGTCTGGCGCCCATTTTGTCATCATAACCTTTGTCTGCCAACCAAGACGCAGCTTCAGTAGTCATTTCAATTGCAACATGGCGATCCATCAACTGAGCCTCTAATTGAAGCACAAATTTCTCAACGACTTGTAATATAGTATCTTTCGGCAGTGGACTGAAACTGATAACGGCATCGAGACGGTTTCTAAACTCAGGACTAAAAGTGCGCTCTATGGCTGCAGTGTCCTCACCCTCACGTCGGTCTCTTCCAAATCCAATTGCAGCTTTTGCTTGTTCCGCTGCTCCTGCATTAGACGTCATTATGACGATTACGTTGCGAAAATCTACTGACCTTCCGTTATGGTCTGTTAATGTCCCGTGGTCCATGACCTGAAGCAGCACGTTGTACACATCTGGATGTGCTTTCTCAATCTCATCAAGTAACAATACACAATGTGGATGCTGATCAACCCCGTCAGTGAGCTGGCCTCCTTGGTCAAACCCAACATATCCTGGTGGGGCTCCAATCAATCTGCTCACAGCATGCTTTTCCATATACTCTGACATATCAAACCTAAGCAATTCAACACCTAGATTATCGGCGAGTTGTTTTGCTACTTCAGTTTTCCCAACTCCTGTTGGCCCTGCAAACAAATAACTACCAATTGGTTTTTCGGGTTCTCTCAAACCTGCTCGAGCCAACTTTATTGCTGATGAAAGAGACTCAATCGCGCTATCTTGTCCGAACACGACCCTTTTTAAACTTGCCTCCAAATCTTTTAGAACGATTGCGTCGTCCTTAGTCACGTTCTTTGGTGGTATACGTGCAATTTTAGCAACAATTGCTTCTATTTCTTTGACGCCTATAGTTTTACGTCTCTTTGTTGGCGCGATAAGATGCTGAGCAGCTCCGGCTTCATCAATTACATCAATCGCTTTGTCAGGTAGCTTTCGATCCGTAATGTAGCGAGCAGCAAGTTCAACTGCCGACTTTATGGCATCTGCCGTGTACTTTATATTATGATGGTCTTCAAAGTATCCTTTGATTCCTCTAAGAATCTTAATCGTATCGTCTACATTGGGTTCGTTGACATCAATTTTTTGGAACCGTCTGCTAAGTGCTCTGTCTTTTTCAAAGTGTTGACGAAACTCTTTATATGTAGTGGATCCCATCGTTCTAAGCTTCCCACCTTGCAGAGCGGGCTTCAACAAATTCGAAGCATCCATGGCGCCACCAGATGTTGCTCCAGCTCCAATGACTGTATGTATCTCATCAATAAACAAGACAGCATCCGTATGGTTTTCGAGTTCAGAAACAACTGCCTTCAAACGTTCCTCGAAATCACCTCTGTAACGCGTTCCTGCCAAAAGCGCTCCCATATCAAGTGAGAAAATGGTTGTCTTAGATAAGACTTCCGGCGTTTCTCCAGAAACAACCTTTCGAGCGAGGCCTTCTGCTATAGCAGTTTTTCCTACCCCTGGATCACCAACTAATAATGGGTTATTTTTTCTTCGTCGACAAAGAACTTGAATGCATCTTTCTACTTCCTGATCCCTGCCTATCAAGGGATCTATATCGCCAACTTCAGCCTTCTGATTTAGATCAACACAATATTTTTCTAAAGCGCTTTCTTTTTTTGAATCCTCGGTATTATCAGCAGATTTTTCTAAATTATCTTCGTTTGGTTCTGAGCCTGGCACTGAACGCACATCCTCATAATCAGTATTTTTAGCAACGCCATGTGCGATAAAATTAACAGCATCATACCGTGTCATATTTTGGTCTTGTAAGAAATAAGCTGCATTTGACTCCCGCTCAGCAAACATAGCGACTAGTACGTTGGCTCCTGTTACTTCTGTACGCCCAGAAGATTGAACATGAATTGCTGCTCTCTGGATTACCCTCTGGAACGCTGCTGTGGGAACAGCTTCTGACCCTTCTACATCAGTAACAAGAGTTGATAGTTCATCTTCGACATATTCAGTTAATGATTGCCTTAGCTGCACTATATCAACATCGCAGGCTCTCATTACTTGTTGAGCATCAGGTTCATCTAATAAGGCCAATAAAAGGTGTTCTAAAGTAGCGAACTCATGGGAGCGTTCATTTGCTTGACTTAAAGCCTTGTGTATTGCCTGTTCAAGAGTTGACGAAAATGACGGCACGATTTTGCTCCCGTTTAATACTTAATCTCTATTTAATATGCTTAATGCAATTATCATACCTTAAATTGTGGTTTTTTACTTCAAGTCTTCAAGTGCAAAATACTGCTTTTTCCAAATTTTTTGAACTATTTTGTTATATTTTTCAAAAATTGTCTTTTAGAGAGCGTATTTTACTGAATACTTCAGTGTCTGCCGATCCAAGCATATTAAGATTTTTGCGGATATTTTTGTCAAAAGGTCTCAAAAATGGGTTGGTTTTTTTTTCAAGTCCCAATTGTGATGGTACGGTAAATAAATTTTTACTGCGTGCAAATCTGACTTGTTCACTTCTTCTTACGAGTTCGGGGTTTTCGGGATCGATGGTCAAAGCAAAAGATGCATTATTTTCTGTATATTCGTGGCCTGAACAGATCTTCGTATTGTCGGGTAAAGAAAGCAACGGGTATAGGCTTTGCCACATTTGCTCAGCACTGCCCTCAAATAATCTGCCACAGCCCAACGCCATCAAACTATCACCAGAAAAAAGAACATTTTGTGAAGAGATATAGAGTGCTATGTGGCCTATCGTATGTCCCGAGACATCAAAAACCTTTCCAATTTGTTTCTGGAAAGAAATTTCATCTCCGGCTTGAACGTACTTATCTAATTTTGGTAATCGATTAATGTCAGCTTGGGCTCCAACTGTTAATGCATCATGTTTTTTTAAAATTCCGCTTAGGCCTTCAACGTGATCAGCATGATGATGTGTTAAAAAGATTTGTTCGAGAATTAAATCATTTTTATTCAAAGCTTCATTTATTGGACCAGCTTCTGGCGCGTCTACTAAAAAGGCCGAACGATTTTCTACGTTATAAAGTAGAAATGCGTAATTGTCAGACAAGCAAGGTATTGTTATTAGTTCAAAAGACATAAAAGTTCCGAAATTTTAATTTAACAGTGAAACGTTAATTGATCATGCATCTCGATGTCAAAGAAATCAAAGATTTTTATTACCGAAGCACTTTGGGAAGAGTTGCTAAAGCTGCGATAAATAAAAATTTGTCAAACATCTGGCCAGAAACAAAGGGATTAAATGTGGTTGGGTTTGGATTTTCAGTTCCATTTTTACGTCAATATTTGGCTGGCTCGAGGCGTGTGATTGCCCTTATGCCAGCTCAAATGGGTGTGCTGGCTTGGCCCAGCGACGAGAGGAATGTTTCTGTTCTCGTCGATGAAAAACGATGGCCGATCGATACTGGACATGTTGATAGACTGATTGTGTCTCACAGTTTGGAACATTCAATTGACCCATCAACGCTATTTGCTGAAGCTTATCGTGTCCTGGGTCCTGGCGGGAGGGCTCTATTCATGGTTCCAAATCGCGCTGGTTTGTGGTCCCGTACAGATGGCACACCATTTGGACAGGGGAAACCATTTAGTGCTGGACAGCTCGAAACTCAATTAAGATTGCATGGTTTTTTACCAGAAAAGCATTTCTCTGCTTTGTACATGTTACCTTCTAGAAAAAGAAGTTTACAAAGGTTTGCCCCATTCTTAGAAAAAATGGGTGAAAAACTTCCTTTTCTAGTTGGTGGTCTAATAATGTTAGAGGCGTCTAAATTACCAAATAATATCACAGGTTCTCCAGTTTTAGACCAAAAGAAAGCTGGAAGAGGTGTGCTGGAGGGGCTTTCTAATGGTCAACCTAAACCAGTTTTGGATGTTAATAACAAAAAAGCAGGTTGATAAAGAATCGCATTTCAAGTGATTTTTCTACTAAGTTTGTCATTTTTTTTTATGCGAAAAGTCGCTTCACAGCCAAGTACCGAAAAATTATACAAAAAAGCTGTTAATAAATATCATTATTGATGTTGCGGGAACGAAATTGCTCTGTTAAACCGCGCTCGAAACATTATACGTTCTAACTAGGTTCATTGCGTAAATTTGAAGGCTTTCAAATTCACGCGTAATAATTGGAAGGGTGATTGTGTCCGAACAAGCCTCAACATCGAAGGGTATAGCTACACGCTACGCATCCGCACTATTTGGTTTGGCCAATGAACAGGACGATGTACTAACATTGGAACAAAATGTTGGTTTATTGAAAGAATTTATAGTAAAAAGTGTGGACTTGAATAGACTGATTTCTTCGCCGATATATTCTCGCGTTGAACAGCAAAACGCAATTACTGAAATTGCACGAAAGCTAGGTTTAAGTTCTATCATGGCAAATACACTGGCACTTATGGCGGCAAAGCGACGACTATTTGTGGTGCCATTCTTTTTGTCTGTATTAAATGATTTGATTGCCGACAGCAAAAATGTAATTACAGCCGAAGTGGTAAGTGCAACATCACTTTCCAAAAGCCAGTTAGACAAGCTCGCCAAAAGTCTAAAAGCAAACTTTGATAAAGACGTAAACATTAATTCCTCTGTTGATGAAAATCTCATTGGTGGAATGATTGTAAAAGTTGGATCTCGAATGATCGATACAACTATACTAGCAAAACTAAATTCACTTCAAAATACAATGAAAGAGGTCGGATAAATGAGTATCCAAGCATCTGAAATATCATCAATTCTTAAGGATCAGATTAAAAACTTCGGACAAGAAGCCGAAGTCGCGGAAGTTGGTCG
>JAQWIK010000016.1 GCA_029248915.1 Paracoccaceae bacterium
TACTTCCTGTATCCGCCAACAGTTTAGCACCAAGCTTAATGTTGAGATATCTCAATTCGCCGCAAACTTTATCAATAATTTCCAGGAGTATATGGACTATGACATAAGGGTACCAAAATTAACAATTAAGTCGTTCGGTTACATGTATCTCGCAGCAGATGAAAGTTTTGCAAAAAAACTTAGAAATAATCAAAAAATTCAAGCAGCAGCAGGAGCCGCGACAGAATTACTTACGCCAGATGGAATTAAGTCGAGGTACCCTTTCTATAATGTTGACGATATTAAATTGGGTTCGATAAACCTTGTTAACGAAGGGTACTGGGACAGTATTACTGTTTTTGAGTGGATGAAAAACAAAGCACAAGAGAATGGTGTGGAATATGTTGAAAACGAAGTTATTGAGATCATCAAAAATAAATCAGAAGATCAAGTAATAAGCGTAAAACTCGCCTCTGGAGAAATAATAACCGGAAGAAAATTTGTAAACGCAACTGGTCCAAGAGCAGCTGTGGTCTCACAAATGGCTGGTATTGAAATACCAGTTGAGCCAAGAAAAAGGTACTCTTGGATATTTAAAGCAGAGAAACCGTTAGATCGAGATCTTCCCCTCACAATTGACCCATCTGGATTTCATGTCCGCGAAAATGGTGGGGGTACATATCAAGCAGGCGGACACGGAGTTCATGATCCAGCAGTAAATTTTGATGATTTCCAAATGGACAATGATTTATGGGAAAATACAGTATGGCCCATCCTATTTAATCGAATACCACAATTTGAATCATTAAAATTAATAAACCAATGGGCAGGCCATTACGCTATGAATACTTTAGATCAGAACGCTATTATTGGACCACATAATACGGTTCAAAATTTCTTTTTTCAGAACGGCTTTTCTGGTCACGGAACCCAACAAGCACCAGCAATGGGAAGGGCCATAGCAGAAATATTAACTTATGGCTGCTATAAGACAATAGATATGTCGGCATTTAAATACGAAAGACTATTGAACGGCCACAAGGTTATTGAAGAAGCTATAATTTAAGCAGTAATAGTAGTGCTTTAGGATCATTTTATTTATAAAATTCTCGACGATCCGAAAAAGTCTTAACTCTTTTTCTCCATGATCGATATGAACCTTTTTTCAGGTTTTTCCTCATTAATTCCTTAACTTGATCTTCCTTTAATCCATATTGCATCTGGATTTCGGAAAACGAAGTATGATCTGAAAGAGCCATTTCAATGATAGTGCCGATATCTACGTCAGATAATTCTTTAAAAATATTTTTTATTTCAGTTTTCAATTTTGTGAGCTCAACTTCTTTTATTTCGACGATCAAGAATCTTTTTCGCTAAAAAATAGCTAGATCTATTCACAGCTATTGCAAATTTTTTGGTAGAAAGGGTATACTTATTATATTTGTGATCACATTTTTTTGCAGTGTCTTATGAAGTATATTTTTGTGATCACATATATGAAATTATGCGCTTTATTGATATAGTTTAACTAGACGCCCCTTGAATTCTTACTTGTTCTGAAGGGTCATATTTAATAGTTAAAGCTATATCTAAGTATAACTCAGGTAGTTTGTTAAGCTTTTGGAACAAAGATACGTAGTCTTTGAAAATTCTTTTAAACATTTCTACTGCATCAAATTCATCACCCATTCTCACAATAACACAGTCATGCACCGGGTAAGCAACGACGCCTATTTGCTTCAGACTAAGAAGAGTTTGAGTAAGTATAGTAGCCTCGTGGTAGGATAGGTCGTTGGTAAAGTTAAAGTGCTCGTTATTTAAACACTTTAAAGCTGGGTAGGCTTCTAAACATAGATTGCGAATATGAATAAATTCATCAACATCACCCAAAATCTCACAGTCTGGCGATGGCTTTTCTTTATATGCATCACCTGAGCCAGCAAGCTCCACAATAACTTGCTTCACCTTTTCTCGTGAGTTGGTAATATTTGGTATTTGAAATAATACGGATTGGTAAACATCTTGAAACGCACCAATCATGTTCATCGGCTTACCTGTTAAAGATGACAGCAAGCATAGGATCATTGCGTTTACATCAACTTGCACAACAGGATGACTATCTATTTTAAAGTTAGAGCGTTGATTTGACTGAAAGTCTGTCCAACCACCATACCAACGTCCGCCTGACTTTATAGAGCCATTATGAAAAATGCGTCGTGCAGAAGAATAATACTCATTAGCTATAGGGTTATAAAGAGGGTGTTGTGACCAATATTCATTCATTTCATTTACTGATCTATAAGCCAGTTTGTATTCTGCACCAAACTCCTGTTTCACTTGCTTGATGCTCAACTTTGGAGCTGCAAAATATTGGTTCTGGGTGGCCCTTTTATCTTCATATGTTTCAGGTTGGTTCACCATAACAAAAGGAAGATTAGATTCTATAAATGTAGCTTCTTCCATAAAATATTTTGGCAAGCGTTGGGCTGTTATCCAATTAGGTTTTTCAACGCCCAAACCCTCAATAGTAGAGGTTTTAAAACCAGTCATAGCTCCAATATATCCATTCTCTCTTAGAAGCTTGTAAACTTCCACGACTGATTGATTGCTAACGTGAGGGAATAAACTCCAGAGCTTCAAGGTTTTATTATCGTTTCCTGTCCACCAATCAAAAGCCTGACCATTTACTTTTTTAGCAATAGCAAGAAAAGATGCTAATATAATCTCGTACTTTTTGTTTAACGACAAACCAAGTTCTTCAGCTAGTGATCTAACTAAGATATTAGCTGCGCCATTGGAAGGAAGATATGAAGGTTTAAAATACATTGGATTTTTCAAATGCAAGTTTCATGCCGGCAAACACAACATGAAATGTTTGGCAAAAGTTATGGCGATATTTGATATCATGAATTTTGGCTAATTAGAGTGCGAGGCCGTAAGCAATACTGAGGATATATATGTAGCTTTACACAGAACTCATTTTTAGAGAAGATAGCTTAACGAAGACATACAAAAATACATTATTTGATAGAGGAATAAACCCCGTGAACGAAGAGTGTACTCAAAAAAAGATAGAGAGATTATGTCAAAACTACTCAAAAGAAACCGGGGCTGCTTTCACAAACTATTATGATCCAAAATTTTTAGAGTGGCTTGAAAAATCAAACCCTACGAATGAAGATAAAAAGCAGAAGTTCTATACCTTTATTGAATCTGATAAATTTTCCCAAGCTATAATGGAAGCATATATGACCTCTATGAATGACGTTTCAAAAAAACTAGATAATCAAGGATCGAAAGATTCTTACACCAAACAAGAAGTCATAGAAATCGTATTTGAAGCTTTCAATTCAGCAAAAACAATCGGTGAAGGTCAAATTCAGAATTTAAAGTAATTTTGTTCGCTCCTTGAATTTCAAACTGATATCAAAGAACAAAAGTTAAATTTTACTAGCCCATTAAATGAAGAAATCTACTTAGGGCATCCTGGTGCGTTGATCTGTCATCTTTATTGTCTTTACAAACTTCCATACTCCGTATTTTCATATTAAGCGTATGTTTTATATGAATAATAATGTGTTTAAGGAGTTGGTATGTCAAAGGGGTATTTAATGGCTAATCTCAGAGTGGATGACCCAGAAATTTTTAAACAATTTTCATCGGTTGCTCTTCCATTAATTGAAAAATATGGTGGGAAGTTGCTAGCAAGAGGCCCGCATGCAGATCGGCATGAAGGTAAAGTGAGTGGCGTCGTAACGTTAATAGAATTTGCAAGTAAATCTGCCGCTGAAGAATTTTATTTCAGTGATGAATATCAAGCGGCTAAGGCAATTAGAGATCAAGCAGTTGATACAGATCTCATGATTATCGAGGGAATGTAAGTCTGGAGGCGAGTACCGGAATCGAACCGGTGTTCACGGATTTGCAATCCGCTGCGTCACCACTCCGCCAACTCGCCACAGAGTTTGATTTAGCTAGCCCATGATTAAAGCAGACGCAAGTAATTTAAACATACGTTTATCTTATGGTAGAAAAATGGTAAAAATTTTGTAAATATTAAAAAAAAATTACTTAAGAAAATATTGGAGAATCAAATGGACGGAAATGACCATAGTAACATCACAATGTGCCCAGTTATGCATGCCAAAGCAGGTGTTCGTTCGAATAGCGATTGGTGGCCAAACCAGTTAAATGTCAAAATATTATATCAGAATTCATCAAAATCTGATCCAATGAGCAAAGATTTCGACTATTCAAAAGAATTTAAAAAACTAAATTTGAAGGCTTTGAAAGAAGATCTTTATGCTTTGATGACTGACAGTCAAGATTGGTGGCCAGCAGACTATGGTCATTATGGTGGTTTCTTTGTCAGGATGGCTTGGCACAGTGCAGGAACATATCGTACTGGAGATGGAAGAGGTGGTGCTGGCACAGGAATGCAACGATTTGCGCCATTAAACAGCTGGCCAGATAATGGTAATTTAGATAAAGCGAGAAGACTTCTTTGGCCAATCAAACAGAAATATGGCAACAAGATCTCATGGGCTGATCTTATGATTTTAGCAGGTAACTGCGCAATGGAGTCAATGGGCTTCAAAACTTTTGGTTTTGCTGGCGGTCGTGCAGACGTCTGGGAACCTGAAGAAGATGTTTACTGGGGCACTGAAACAGAGTGGCTTGGAGATAGTAGGTACACTGGAGATCGTGAATTAGAAAATCCACTGGCTGCAGTTCAAATGGGATTAATTTATGTTAACCCAGAAGGCCCCAATGGAACCCCAGATCCAGTTGCTTCAGGTCGCGATATTCGCGAAACTTTTGCCAGAATGGCTATGAATGACGAAGAAACCGTTGCGTTGGTTGCTGGTGGTCATACCTTTGGAAAAGCCCATGGCGCTGGTGATCCTGAACTCGTAGGGCCAGAGCCTGAAGGTTCAAGCATCCAAGATATGGGGTTTGGCTGGATAAATAAGTTTAAATCTGGCAAAGGCGTTCATACGACCACCAGTGGCATCGAAGGCCCGTGGACATCGAACCCAACTCAATGGGATATGGGATATTTTGATGTTTTGCTTGGTTACGATTGGAAACTTACAAAGAGCCCTTCAGGAGCAAATATTTGGCACGCGGTCGATCTGGCCGATAAAGATCACGCTCCAGAAGTCGACGGTTCAGGTTCAAAGGTTCCTCTCATGATGACCACGGCTGATATGGCTATGCGGATGGACCCAGAATATGAAATAATATCGCGTAGATTTCACTCGAACCCTGATGAATTTGCCGACGCTTTCGCACGTGCTTGGTTCAAACTCACCCATAGAGATATGGGCCCCAAAGTAAGGTACTTGGGAGATGAAGTTCCTGCTGAAGATTTAATTTGGCAAGATCCAATCCCCGCGGTTAATCATGATTTAATAAACACCACCGATGAGGACAATTTAAAAGCTTCTATTTTAAACTCTGGACTTTCAGTTTCAGAATGTGTCCACACAGCGTGGGCTTCCGCCTCTACATATCGAGGATCAGATATGCGAGGTGGAGCGAATGGTGCTAGAATTGCACTTGCCCCGCAAAAAGATTGGCAGGTCAATCAACCAGAACAGCTTGCAAGGGTTCTAAATACTCTTCGGTCAATCCAATCAGATTTTAACAAAAAATCAAATAAGGCAAAGATTTCCTTAGCTGACTTGATCGTTTTAGCCGGAAATGTGGGTATTGAGACGTCAGCGAAAGCAGCAGGTCATTCTATTTCAGTACCTTTCACTGCTGGAAGGATGGACGCTTCTCAAGAACAAACAGACGTAGAATCTTTTGAGTTGCTTGAGCCAATTGCCGACGGCTTTAGAAATTATCAGAAGAAACAATATTCACTATCTGCAGAAGAGCTTTTAATTGATAAAGCTCATTTATTGACCCTGACGGCTCCGGAGATGACTGCGCTTGTTGGTGGTCTGCGTGTAATCGGCTCAAATCATGACAACTCATCACTAGGCGTTTTGACTAATCGGCCTGGCCAACTTACAAATGATTTTTTCGTTAACCTACTGGACATGCAGTACTCGTGGAACGCAACTAACTCTGACGAGACTGAATTTGAAGGTAAAGATCGTTCTACTAATAAAGTAGTGTGGTCTGCTAGCAGAGTGGACTTGGCATTTGGATCCAATTCACAGCTACGGGCTCTTGCTGAGGTCTACGCACAGTCAGACAATCTGGAGAAATTCATTTCGGACTTTGTAATTGCATGGACAAAAGTGATGAATGCTGATCGCTTTGATCTAGTTTAAAATGGGTTTTTGCTTAATTAGATTTCTACTATGCTTGGCACCATCGTGCCAAGCATAGTAGCCACAAGCTTTTCTTTTTTTTCATTAACTGAATATATATTAGACTGAACAACGACTAGCCTTCTTCCGGCTTTCAGTACAGACCCAACGGCTTTTAGTATTTTACCATCAGCCGGTGACAACAGTTGAATTTTCATTTCAGAAGTTAAAACTTCTTGGTGTTCACCCATTTTTGTAAGCGCCGCATAGCCAGCTGCGCTATCGCCTATCGAAAAAGTAACACCGGCATGCCCAAAACCATGTTGTTGCATCAAACTTGGCGTGAGTTTAACGGAAATAATAGTTTTTCCTTCTTCTACCAAATCAAGTTTAGCTCCTATAGTTTTCATAAAGGTTTGGCTTTCAAAACTTTGAAAAATCTTATTAGAAATATCCACAGCAAAGTCTTTCAAATAAAAAAAGAGCGCTTAGGGTAACTGAGCGCTCGATTTTTTTAATTTCAAATCACGCACCTACACATCTGCAAGCACCATGAGGTAAATTTACAGTTTGTTTGAACTAGCTTCAGGTGCAACCATAGTTGAAGATGTTCCTGGCGCATCACAAGCTGCTAGAAAACCCAATAAGCCCATTAAAATTACAATTTTTTTCATATCAATATTTCCCTTTAGATATAAATTTATTAAGATAAGATTTAGTTAGCTGCCTCTTCAGATGCAAACCAATCCAGTGGATTCAAATTATACTCGCCTAAGGTAGAACATCCCGATAAGAAAGTCACCAACAAAAGGCTTGCTACAAGCGTTTTCATAAACATCTCCTTTTTCAACAACATCAAAAAAACTTGACCGTAAGTCAATAACTATAATTTTATAATTCATCTAAATGATGAGAAAAACAAAATTTTTATGCTTTTTTGAATGAAAAAATTTTATTTCCTGATTTTAAACTTCAAAATACCATAATTGATGATCATTTTGTTGCTTAATCATATAATTAGACGCGAAAATAAAAATGCTGTAATGTGTGGTTAAATACATGGTTCGAAGCAGATATGAAACTTTCTATTCACGGTTGTCGGGGCTCAACGGCAACGTCGTCATCTTTTACAAAAAAGTATGGAGGTAATACATCCTGCTTTGAAATTAAAACTGATAATCATCAATTTATCTTTGATGCAGGGTCTGGTTTTCAAAATATTGAATTTTCAAAAAACCAAGTAACCTATTTGCTTTTAAGTCATTTTCATCATGACCATATCCAGGGTTTGCCATTTAATTCACAGCTTTTCGATATAAAAAACGAAGTTATAGTTTCTAGTGATCTTTTTGATATAGAAACTGTGAAGACAACAGTTCAAGAATATTTTTCTCCACCATATTTTCCAATTGACATTGTCTCATCTCTACCCAACGTAAAGTTTTTATCCTTTAAAGACATACAGAAACAACTTGAGGCATATCTTAGTTTAGAATCTATAGCTCTTAATCATCCAGGTGGCAGTACTGGTTACAAATTGACGCAGAAAGAAAGCTCATTTGTTTACCTTTGTGATAATGAGTTTGCAGAAGACCAAAGAAGATCCTTAGCTGCTTTTTCAAAAAATGCAGATTTACTAATATGGGATGGCATGTTTACTGAAAAAGAGTTGGCCGAAAAAAAAGGCTGGGGACATTCTTCTATAAAACAAGCCATTGATTTTAATGCAGAAGCAAATTGTAAAAAAATCCTCATTTCTCATCATGCTCCGCACAGAAGTGATAAAGAACTCGACCAAATAGCTGATAGTTTACCAGAATTATTCACGCTCGCGAGTGATAAGTTAGAAATAGAGGTGTGAAATGAAAAAAATGGAACTAAATTCTGGAAATACAATTTTTAAAAAAGGCGATCCTGCTGATGGACTATATATAGTAGGAAAAGGTTCTGTTGGAATTTATTTTCCCACTAACCACACTATGGAAAAGCCAGATATTGTACTCAAGGCAAATGATATACTTGGTGAGATGGGTGTAATTGATACTGCTCCAAGGATGGCAACGGCAAAAGCATTAGAAGAAAGTGTGATTATTTTTGTATCAACTAAAGAGTTCGAAAAAAAACTGGAAGGTTCTGATATGATCGTTCGTGGGGTTATGGCTATCTTATCCGAACGTCTGCGAGATCTTCAGAAAAGGCGCTAAAGGTCTCAAATAATATGGATATCGCAAAAGTCCTGAACTCAGAATTCTTAAATAGCATTAGTTTCTTTAATTTTGAAAATGCTATCACTGCTGCGTTTTATGCAGATAAAAGTCTTAATTTAATTAGTACAAATAAAAATTTTGAGAATTTGTTCAAGACAGGTATCGAACTAAAATCTCAAAATTTGCTAACACTGTTAGCACATCTGGGTGTTGAGCAAAGAATTATCACTGACTTTAGAACAACTTTAAGTAATGATGGGAAAGTTTTAATACCTCAAATCAAAATCAAAATTAATGATGAGCTACGCTATTTTTCATTACTTTCTACAAAGACCAAGAGTTCTATTACAGATAGTTTAAATGGGGTCCAAGGTCAGCTGATCGACAGAACCGCCGAAACAATTTTAAAGCAGGAAAATGAAGAATTAAGCACCTTAAACCAACAGGCTTACGATAGTCTAAAAAAGAAAAATACGAAACTTGAAAAAATTTCCAATAGGTTAGCAAAATATTTATCACCTCAAATTTATAAAAATATATTTGAGACAGATTCTGAACAGACAAACGATTATAAGCGAAAAAAACTGACTGTGTTTTTTTCTGATATAAAAGGTTTTACTGATCTTTCTGACTCACTTGACCCTGATCTTCTTGCAGAACTTGTGAATGATTATCTGTCAGCAATGACAGATATTGCTTTAAAACATGGCGGAACAATTGATAAATTTATTGGGGATGCAATTTTAGTTTTTTTTGGAGATCCCGAAAGTGACGGATTAAAAAAAGATGCATCTAAATGTCTCAGTATGGCTATTGCCATGCAAAATAAAGTAGTAGAACTAGACAGAAATTGGCGAGAAGAACGCGGAATTCTAGAAGGTTTGCAAGTGAGGGTCGGAATTTCAACGGGCTACTGCACAGTTGGAAACTTTGGTTCAGTACAGCGTGTGGATTATACCGTTCTAGGTAGTACTGTAAATCTGGCCTCACGATTGGAATCAATATGTCAGCCACAAAAAATATTAGTTGCTCCTGAGACAAAAGCGCTTTTGGAAAATGATTTTAAATTTGAAGCTCAAGAAGCTGTGAAGTTAAAGGGGTTTAATAAACCTGTTGTCCCATTTCAATTTGAAGATTTGAAAAAAACCACATCACCAGAAATACTCGAGGGTGAAGTAGTTGATATAATTGTCAAAGAACCAAGCGACATAGAGAGTATCCTAAATGAATTAAAGTTACTTCAGAAGAATTATGAAGAAAAATTAAATCAAAACATATCAAGCAAAAAGAAGAAAAAATAGTTTAAAACTAGGTTGAACAAAACATGAGCCGCAACAGAAGAAGGTCACGAAACGAACCTGACTTAAAAGTTTACAACTTCACAAATCTTGTAAATAAAGAAACATTTACTCCAATTGAAATTAGTAATGTAAAAAAAATTGCTGCGGCTTCTATAAAAATTCTTTCGGAAATTGGAATGTCAGATGCCCCAAAAGAATTATGTGAGCGTGTCTTAGACAGGGGTGGAAAGTTGGAGGGGGATAGATTGCTCTATCCATCCAGCTTAATAGAAGAAACGATCGCGAAGCATAAAAGGGTCGTGCTGTTAGCGGGTCAAATTGAAGACCACGACCTCCACGTTGGTAAAAATTATGTCTACGCAGGAACTGGCGGCGCTGCACCTAACTTACAAAGCCCCAAAACCAATCAATATGTTCCCTCTAAACTCAAAGACCTACATAACGCTGCACGATTAGCTGATAGGCTCCCCAATATTAGTTTTTTTGCGAGGTCCTTAGTCGCAGGCGATATTGAAGACCCATTAGAGTTTGACCTCGCTACTGCAGCTGCAAGTTTAGCGGGAACTTCTAAGCATGTTATAGTCCAAGCAGCACATTATTCGCACGTTAATGCTATAGCCAAACTATGTTATCAAATCGCAGGAGGAGAGAAAAGTTTCAGGAGAAGACCTTTTCTTTCGTTGAATGTAAATCACGCAGTACCTCCATTAAGGTTCGATCCAGAAAGTGTGAAGGTAATGATGGAGGCTACTAGACTAGGCATCCCTGTTCACTGCAATGTATTTGGGCAACTTGGAGCTTCTAGTCCGGTGACAATTGCCGGTTCTGTTTCTCAAACTTTAGCTGAAACTCTGGCAGGATTAGTATCAGTTCACCTTATAAACCCAGAAGCAGATAGTATTGCTGGACCGCGGCCAATGATAACAGATCTAAGGACTGGGGGAATGGCTGGTGGAGCCCCAGAGCAGTTAATGGCAACTGCAACTGCAGTTCAAGTTCTTCGATGCTGGGAAATACCGTGCTCAGTTATAGCAGGAGCTACAGACAGTAACTCGATTGACTTTCAATCAGGTTATGAAAAAGCACTCACAATTAACAGTGCTGCCCAAATAGGGGCTAATTTGATAACCCAAGCAGCAGGTTCTCAAGCAAGTTTAATGGCCGTCAATTTTAGTGCGATGGTGGCAGACAACGAATTGATTGGCACCATATTTAGGTCGAATATGATACCAGAAATAAATGACGAAACATTGATGTACGAGAGTATAAGAGAGGTCGTAAATAATGATGGCCATTATTTGGGGCATCCTGAAACTTATGCGAGAATGAAGAGTGATTTCTACTATCCAGAGATAGCAGAGCGTAAATCTATCGAAGAATGGACAACTAGCGAGCAACTACATATGGGGCAAAGGGCAGAAGCTCAGGCCATGAAAATATTAAACGAATATTGGCCAAATCACTTACCTGTCAAAATAATTGATGAATTGAATAATCGATTTTCTCTAGATTTAAAAAGGCCAGACTAATGAAAATTGCTGTTATTGGAACTGGTGCAATGGGATCAATCTATGCTGCAAGGTTTTCCAAAGCAGGACATGATGTTATTGCAATAGATGTTTGGCAAGATCACGTCGATTATATCAATAAAAATGGCCTTCTGATAGAAGGTCCTGACGGACAAATTATCGCAAAAAAGATTAGAGCCAGTACAAACATTTCTGATGTTAAAGGATGCGATTTCTATATTATTGCAACCAAAGCTATGAAGTTAGAAGAAAGTATTAAAAACCTTAAGGATCAAGTAAAGCTGAACTCCCCTATAATTACAATTCAAAATGGATTAGGCGCTGGCAATATAATTTCGAAGTATATGCCAAAAAACAACATTATTTTGGGAGTCGCTGAAGGTTTTGGTGCTAGTTTAAAAGCACCGGGACGCATTATTCATACAGCAAACAAACAAATCAGGCTCGGCTCAATTTCAAAAAAAACAAGAGAAAACGAACTTCAAAATATAGTTTCAGCCTGGCGTTCTGGGGGATTAAAAACCGAAATCTACGAGAATATTGAGCAGTTGATTTGGGAAAAATTGCTTTGCAACGTAACCTTGTCTGGCCCCTGCTCTATTTTTAGATGCAACGTAAAAGAGCTCTTCAATAAAAAAGAATATTGGACATTTGCTTTAAATTGTATGCAAGAAGCTTACGCTGTTGGGCTAGCCAAAGGTATCCCATTTTCATTCGAAGATCCTATTGATTATGTCACTGATTTTGCAAAAAGGGTTGGATCTGCCAAGCCATCAATGCTCCAAGACTTTGAAGCTAAGAAAAAAACTGAAATAGCTTTTATTAATGGAGCCATACCACCTCTTGCAGCTGAATTTAAAATTTCAACACCTTTTAACAATAACGTCTGTAAGATTATCCATGATGCCGAAAAAAGATTCAGGTAAGCCTTAGACAAATTCTATGGTAGCTTAGAAAAAATTCAGATTAGTAAAATGCAAAACAGAATTAAAAACTTAGACGGAATAATTGACCAAAGTCTAAAGACGGCTTCCATTTTCATATCAGTGGTTGCTTTTCCCGCTATTATCATAGCTGGATATAGAAACTTATTTCTCGATTTTTTACCCTTCCATCAAATGTTCATAACTTTATGTTATGTACTTTTTGTTTTCGTCGCCTTCAGCCCATCAAAGTCAAATAATCTTCGTTTATACGTGACAGTTGTTATTTATTTTTCATTATTTTTGCTGGCTGGGATACGGAATAGCTCAATTATTTTTGTTGATGTATTTCTTGTTTTAGCGTGCGGTTTGATGGCATTTAAGTTTTCCAGTCGAATTGTTGTCGCCTCAGGCGTCCTAGCGACAACTACACTTTATCTAGTGACTACGGAAACATTCCTGCCAAATAATTCAAGCAACTCGCTGCATTCAGGTATTGTTGCAGTGCACTTATCTTGTTTAACACTGATTTGCATTCTTGTTTTTGCAATCAGAACGTTAGTTGACCAGTACGAAAAACTGTATCTAAAAGAAATAGAGGCAAATAAAACTCTCATTGAAAAAAATAAATCGTCGTATGATTTGGTTGCTGAGGCCCAAGAAAGGTCTGAGGCGGAAAAAACCAAATTAAAAATAGCTGCATTTAGCTTAGCTTCACAAATGGATTTAACTAAAAGTCTATTGGAAAATACCAATAAAAAGAAAGATAATCTACAAGTCGAACATATTCGAGATCGTGTTCGTGATGTTTCTTTTAATCTGTCAAAGATTAGTGAAACTGGGAATTACCTTTCTGACGATACAGCTGCTTTAACACTCCAAGATTTAAGCCACATATTGAAGAAATTCACACATCCTTATGAATTTTTTTCTGATTGGAATGGTATGAAAGTGGAGATGGAAACGAGTTCTGTGTCAGAAATTGAATATAGCATTCCTGTGAGCTCTCTTAAAGTAATGCTTCATCACTTAATTTCACACTGCCAAGAAACATATAATCCTAACAAACTTAAGTTCGAGATTAGTGAAGGAAGGCAATCCCAAACAATGAAAGAGGTTCAACTTACAGCTCTAATTGCTACAAGTAGAAACTCAGAAGAATTGAATTTAGTACGCTTTAACAAAATAATGGACAGTAAATTAAACTTTGAAACAGGTGCACCTCATACTAATCTAGTAAAGGCCGTTTTAAGTAGTCTTCCTGGCTCAATTAGAGCGACATTGATTGGAAATAAGGTCAGGTTGGATTTAGTATTCTGGGTGGAATCAGGTGAATTCGCGTGACTCAAAAGTGCTAATAAAAAATTATTTTATAAAAAACTTAAATCTATGGTAATTTCCTTTTATCAAAAAGTGGAGATTAGCTATGCAACAAAAAATGATGCTTTTTACGCCTGCAGTTGGCGTTATCTATGGTCTTTGGTTTTTTCTAGCACCTAATTCGTACTGGTCTGTAATGACAGTACCCGAAGATTTAATTTCAGATCTGGCAAGCGCGCAATTACAAAATACTGGGTTAGCCTTAATGGTAATAGCGTACGTACTTATCGCAACCAGAAAATATGTTAACTTAGAGAACACATCAGAATTTATGATAATACATTCTGTAGGCTGGGCTATATTTGCAATCGGGGGCCTTTATCTAATTTTTAGCAGTGGAGATCCCATTGGTAACAACCCATTCTTTTATCAAGCATTAACATTTTTCATTATTGCTGCAGGATTTTATTTAAAGCGGAACTGATGTTTGAAATTGATCAAAGGGTCCGTTGGTTCTGGACCCTTTGAAAAAGTTATTTAATAGATGGCTGTTAACTGAACCACTGCAATAACTACAAAAATAGCTGCAAATATTAATTTAAGTATTGAAAATGGTATTGCAGATATTCCAGCACCGTAAGTTGTAGCCTTCATGTCTTTGTCCATATCAGCCACTAAGTAACCCATGTTTGTTAACAATCTGATAATTCCAAAAGCCCCAATAAGTGCAGGCCCGATTACTGAAGCAGCGACTAAATTTTCTTTTCCCGATATATCAGCAAAAACAATCACCGTCATTGTTGTCAATTGACTAATAGTGGTAAGTATCATTGCAATCATAAAATAATAAAAAGTACTCGTTTGAATACTTGCTCTCAAAGTTTGATCCATAACTTTTCCTCACTGTTAATAGCGTCAATCTTAATTACTTTAGAGATTGTATCAAAGAATAATTTATTAAAACGTTGGGTAACCAATCCAAAATTTTGGATCCATATTTATAGATATTCAATTTTTCTTATGTATTGTGTGCAAAGTATCAGACGGCATTCGTTTCTAACGAATTCAACCACATAGTTTGGATTTTCGCTTAACCTTCTATTAAAAGGGGACCCTCTAAAACTGTCATTTTACTTCCTTGTCCTATTTCCTTCAGCTCTTCCTTCATCAGTGACATAATTTTATCCGCGGTAGCTTTGTCATTGAATCGTGAAACAACAAAGACTTCAGTCTTACTGATAGAAAAAACCTCACCAGATGTTTGGCCAGCACCCAAATTTCGGGGCAACATACTTGTTTCCATGTAAGCAGTGATCATTTTCATCTGCAATTCGGATAATGCTTTTACATTCACAACTCTGCAATACATGCTTATCTCCAAGATTTGTAACTGTCGTAATCCTATCCAAGATCTATTTTAAATTAAGACTCTTGTGATCCTGATTCAATAAACTCCTGGTCAATTTTTGGAAGAGGTTGGTCGTTGACAGCAGCCTCAAAAGCCTGGAGCCTTTTGTATATTGATATAAGCTCAATGATCGTCGTCCAAGATGATACCAAAAATTGAAACGACGAGGCAACTTGCCCAAAAGCCCTTAAAATTTGGTTCATTATACCTAGGGTTATACGCCCAGAAACAATTGTTGGTACCAAAAAGATATATGCCACCACATTGTCCGCTTGAATATACATGTACCTAAACAGATTAAAATATGTGTAGTGCCAATAAATTCTAAAATAATTTCGACGGACATTTGCAAAAAGATCCCGTAAAGTTCCAGGATTGGCACTTTGGTCATCTTCTTCGCCTAGAACTAACTCTTTTCGGAATGCCGCCTCGACCCGTTGGTTTTTAAATTCTAATCCTGGCAATTTAATACCAGCCAAAATAAGCACCATAGTTCCAAAAAGAGACCAAACAATTGATAAGAACACTAGTGGGTAAGGTATAGCCCCAAGTATGGGAAGAGTTTCAACATGAACTGAAAGAGCCGCCAGAACTGGCAAAAATGCTATCAAGGTCATAATGGAATCTACGAACGCTACTCCCAGCCCTTCCATGATAGCCGCAAATCGCATTGTATCTTCTTGAATTCGTTGTGAAGCCCCTTCAATATTACGAACCTGCTTCCACCTTTCAACATAATAATTGTTCATGGCCGTACGCCATCGGAAGATATAGTGAGCCGTAAAAAACCTATTTAAAATAATAAATAAAATATAGGGAAATGCGATGGTACAAAAGATTAAAAAGTGGCCATACAGGTCGCTAGCCGTTATTCCTCCATCGCCTGTTAGAGCTGTTTGAATATCGTTATAAAAAGGTCCATACCAAGCGTTAATTACCACTGAAACCTGAACTGATGCGTATGACAAGAAAATCAGCAGTGCTGAGCCCAAAACTGACCAGATCTGCCACTCGTGTGGACTTCGCGAGCGCCATACAAAGAAAAATACCAGCGCCCCGAAAGCAAAAAACATATCAAACCATAAAAATTCCGATGTAATAAAATGACCCAAGCCTATTACGGTCTCTGTTTCAGATAAGTCGAACCCAATAGATTCCCCTATTTTTTTCCCAAAAGAATACCAAACCAGAATTAATAACCCACTCCATATAGCCAATGACGAAAAGAATAATTTAGGCTGCGGAAAAAACGACTGAAACATTTGAAAAATCCTGCTTAGTTAAAAGACATAGGTTGAAATATCGAATTCGTAACTAGATTTAGTTCTATCATAATAATTTCTAGTTAAAATGCTTTAAACTTATTAAAATAGAGGAATTTATAATGTCTGACTGGCTCTACCAAATTAGAATAAAGGTTTCAGATAAACTCTCAGAAGATCTGCGCGGCGTAAATGAGTTACGGCTATCCAAGGCGATCATTAAAATTGCTACTGATAATAGTTCCAAACTTGTTTGTACTTTTGACGCATTTGCAGAGTACTGTGAAGAAGCGGAAAGAGAAGGTATCGAACAGTATGAACTGTATCATTGGACAAAATCTACGATTGATAATCCTGATAAAAAAGCAAAACATTTAAAGTCTTTTGCTTTTTACGAGGGCAATAATCAAGTTTACAGTAAAAATTTAGCCTGCTCGATTGAGCAGCGCTTAAAGGATCTAGATAGCGGTGATGATATAGTTGAAATTAACTTAATAGATTCAAATCCCGCGAATAATCCACAACCACCCAAGCGAGTCGGTTAGTTCTTGGGAACAACCAGACATAATGTATACTAATGAACACAAAATTAACCTATTATTTTCATTACAAAAATATTGTATACTATTGTATTTGTTGACTTTTTAACCAAAATCTTTTTACAATAAGGAGTTATACAAAACTGTCACAGTAGTATTGGGAGCTTAAGACATGTCAAAACCTAACACGGAATTTAACTTGGGCTTACGCGATATTGATCTTATTGAAGATGCCTTAAATTTAGTTATTGCAAGAAGATCTTCCACAATGAGTGCAATAGCAGGTAATAATGTCGAAAACACAACAGATATATCATCCTACCGAGAAATCAGGCAGGAAGTTGCTGATTTACGCGACCTACTAGGCCGACTTCACAACCAAAAGAATTGGTATAGACCGCAAAGCCAAGCTACTTATGTAAGCGGGTAAGCTATTAGTTTTCTATAAATCGTCTGCTAACTGATTATATAAATATAGCAGTACGAAAATCGCTGACAATACAGCGCCAAAAGCACCAATCATTAAAAGAGCTTCAATCTGAACAACGCTAAAATTGGGGCCAAAAATTTGTTTCCAGGTCACCATATTAGCCACCTCCAATCAAGTTGACGTTCAGTATGACAACACCGAGCGATAAAAATGTAGTCGCTACCAAAGCGGGAAAACCAAAACTTGATCGCACAATTTTTAGTGACCCAAGGGAACCACCACAGTTGAGGCACTTCTCGGCCAACGAGCTATGCACAACGTTACATTTTTTACATTCATTTGCCATAAAATAAATATAGATTTTTTTTTAAAAAAGTCAACAAATACAATAGTATACATAAATTAATGTTAAAAAATAAATACTTACATTAGTGTCCATTTGTATACAACTATTAATCGACGATTTTAATTATTTTAACCCAAAAAATTTACAAAAAAGGGTCTCTAATCGACTCAACAGGGAGGAAAAAGCTATTAGAGACCCAGTACCCGCGGGGTTACTAACTTTTATAGAGGCATTTTTTATGCCAACTAAAATTTTTATAATCTTTTCACTGGTAAGCTATTGCGAAGACAAAATTTGATTAGTCTAAATTAGAGAATTTTAATAAGACACTAATACTTAGTCGTGTTTATGCTGAATTAGCTCTAAATTCACTATTCTTTTAAAAGACGCGCAGTCGTTTCAATAACTACCCTGTGTTTTTACAAATAATCTCGCATTGCTTGGTAAACTACTGCCGTTGCTGTATTTGCTAAATTTAAGGATTTAACGGCTTTATTTTTTATTGGGAGTGAAAAAATTCTATCTTTCATATTTTCACGAATTGATGTGGGAAGCCCTTTGGATTCACAACCAAAAACTAAATATGCCTCTGGATGATAAATTGGAGTATAAAAACTTTTTGATCCATCTTCTTCAAATAAGTAAAGTTGGTCGATAAGTGGCGAACGTTTTTGAAGAAACTCGTCCCAACTTTCGTAAAGGCTTATTTGTACAAAATTCCAATAGCGGGTCCCCGATCGCGCTACCGAAGATGAATCCAAAGAAAAACCAAGTTGCCCAATTAAGATCAATTCTAGTTCAAGTGCTACGCAAGTCCGCCCAATTGAACCAGTATTAAATGGTATTTCCGGTTCAACCAGAACGACTTTCATTTTGGGCCCTACCATTCTAATTACTACCTATCCATTTTTAAAGGTAAGCATATCAAAACCAGAAAACTCTTATTTAATATACATTTCGACCAAATATTTCACATCTTAAAAAACTGACAAAATCTTTTTCAGTGGCTTTTTTAATTTTGCAGCTTTTGGGATATTTGCATCTTCACTTGGATGGCCAACTGGCAATATCATAATCGGTTTTTCATTATCAGGCCTCCCACACAAATTATTTAAAAATTTCATTGGATTGGGCGTATGTTCAAGACATACCAAACCAGCGTTGTGAATTGCCGCAATAAGAAATCCCATGGCTATTCCTACGCTTTCAGGGACATAATAGTTTTTGCTTCTTGATCCATCCGTTTTTTTTCCATAGCGTTCAGCAAACACTACAATTAACCAGGGCGCTTCTGTAAGATGAGGTTTTGATATTCCAGTACCAATGGGTTCCAGAGCAGAAATCCACTCATCGCTCGCTCCACCAGTATAAAAATTTTGCTCCTCTTTTTCAGCAGCTTCGCGGATCATTTTCTTCATACTTAAATCCTTAATAGCCACAAAGTGCCAAGGCTGTTGATTAGCTCCAGAAGGAGCTTGACCAGCTGTAGCTATAATGTTCTCAATAATTTTTTTTGAAATTGGGTTACTGCTAAAATCTCTAACTGAGTGACGCTTGCACATATATTTGAAAAAGATTTGCGATTTTTGAATAGCCTCGTCCTCTGATAGCTGAACGCGATCTGGCAATTTTATTGGCTCGTATGGCATTTTAAATCTCTTTATAAGTCATGTAAAAGTTCAGACCTGTTTAAAATATTAATTCAATTATTCCAATTGATGTTTTGCTTGTGTTTAAGTTAATAAGCTTGATTGCACCAATTAGTAAGTTTTTCTAACTTTTAACTTAGGATCTTTTATTTAATTTTTATTTTATTTGATATGAGTTTTGATTGCACCTTGTGATCTAAAAACTTGACCATTTAGTTTATCCCAGAATTTAATTATGTGGCATAAAATTTGCACATCTCTTCCATTGATGGAGGAAAATTATGAACAAACCAACTCAAGATGAAGGGTTTATTGGCCCAATTAAACCGTTAATGAGCATGAGCTATCGTGACTATCTTCGTATGATAAATACAGGATTAGGCCTGCCCAGATTTCCAAAGCAAAAGGCGCCAATCATAAAAAAAGATGAGGATTACTTGTTCCCTCCCATCGATTATAAACTGAACTAAAAGTTAATTTTAAATATAGAAATTGAAGCAGATCGGCTTTTTACTTCAAACAAAACCAGCCGCTGTCCACTCTCTATATCATTTTCCAAGAAGGAAACTTGCCTCAACTTGCCATGACAGCCGCTATTGTTGGGATGTTTGTTTTTGTAGTGGTTAATTCATTTGATTGTATGGATTACCTTAAAGTCTAATATTGATGATATCGATGATGATGAAGCCGGAACAAACTTTGGAAGGAAATTCAAAACCGCTCCGTGGGTCTTTTTAAAGTCGTAATCACACTTATTTTTGGCGCTATTGCAATTACTCAACTTTTATAAATTTGGTAATCATTTTTTATCAATAAGCTTTAAGCTTTCCAAGATGTTAAACGCATAGCAGATTAAATCTGCAAGCGAAGAGCTTTATAGGGAGGAATATAGTGAAATCTCATTATAGGGTTGTTGTTATTGGTGGAGGCGTAGTCGGTACCTCTGTTATTTATCATTTAGCAAAATTTGGTTGGTCAGATGTTTGCATGCTTGAAAGATCAGTTCTTACTGCAGGTTCAAGTTGGCATGCGGCCGGCGGCATACATGCACTAAATGCTGATCCAAATATTTCTGCCCTTCAGGCTTATACAATTGACCTATTGCAAGAGATTGAGGCTGAAAGTGGGCAAGATATTGGTCTGCATATGACCGGTGGTCTTACAATGGCTGGCACGCCAGATAGATGGGAATGGTTGCAATCGCAGTATAGAGTATATCAATCAATTGGTATCTCTGACTGTCGGCTTGTAACGCCAAAGGAAGCCGGTGAACTGAACCCAATTATGTCTACCGAAGGCTTGCTGGGAGGTATGTGGGCAGACCGAGAAGGTTATTTAGATACGACAGGTACGGTTCATGCTTATGCGAAAGCGGCAAGAAAGCGAGGCGCTGAATATTTTGAACACACAAAAGTGGAAGCATTAGAGCAAACACAAGACGGTTGGCGGGTTCAAACAGATAAAGGAACAATAACCTGTGAGCATGTCGTTAATGCTGGGGGGTTGTGGGCTAAGCAAATTGGGCGGATGGCTGGAGTGGAGTTACCAGTATCTCCCCTAAAACACCATTATTTGATATCAGATACCATTGCTGAGCTAGAAAACTTGGATTTTGAGGTTCCCATGACTGTCGACCTCGAAGGTTTCACTTATTTGAGACAAGATCAAAAAGGTGTTCTGCTGGGAATCTATGAAATTAACCATGAACATTGGGCTATGGATGGCGCGCCCTGGGATTATGGAATGGAGCTGTTCCAGGAGCAAACAGATAGGATAGAAAATGAACTTATATTAGGGTTTGAACGCTATCCTGCGTTACAAGATGTTGGTATTAAAACTTGGGTAAATGGTGCTTTTACCTTTTCACCCGATGGCAACCCTCTTGTGGGGCCAGTTCCCGGCAAACGAGGTTACTGGTGCGCTTGTGCAGTTATGGCCGGTTTTCTGCAAGGCGGAGGTGTAGGCAAGTCTCTCGCAGAGTGGATGATCCATGGCGAGCCAGAAGCCGATGTTTATGGTATGGATGTTGCCAGATACGGCAAGTTTGCTGAAAATAGAGAATTTATTAAGCAAACCACAGGTCAATTCTACTCCCGGCGCTTCGTTATGACCTATCCAAATGAACAGCTGCCAGCGGGGCGACCATTAAAAATGGCACCGGCCCACGATGCAATGACGGCAGCAGGTTGCCAGTGGGGAAATAGTTGGGACCTCGAAGTACCACTATACTTTGCATCTGAAGAATTTCAGGAAAACCCCTCACTTAAACGTTCCAATGCATTTCCTTTAGTTGGTAGTGAGTGTAAAACTGTTCGTACAGGCGTTGGCTTACTTGATATAACCGGCTTCTCAAGATTTGAAGTGTCGGGACCTAACGCTGAGGCTTGGCTCGATAACATATTGGCCTCAAAACTTCCTAAACCAGGCCGAGCTGGCTTGGCCCCTATGCTTAGTGAAGAAGGCAAATTGAAGGGTGATTTAACCGTATTCAATTGGGGAGATGGAACCTGGTGGATAATGGGATCTTATTATTTGCGTGCTTGGCACATGCGATGGTTTAATGACCATCTTACCGAAGGCGTTTCAATCATAGACCTCGGCGAAGACTGGGCTGGGTTTTCTCTTTCAGGCCCAGATTCTAAAGACGTGATCTCTAAAATTACAGACTTTTCTATTAATGAATTAAAATTTATGGGCTGCGCAACTATGGATATAGATTTGATCCGTGCCAAAGTTGGCCGCCTCTCAGTCACTGGTGAGTTAGGATATGAAATACACTGTCGAATGGGCGATCACATAGCTTTACGTCGGTTATTGCTGAAAGCGGGTGCAGAATGCGGCATCAGAGAATTTGGTTTCAACGCCTTATTATCTTTAAGATTAGAAAAAGGTTTTGGAATTTGGTCAGCTGAATTTACACAAGGTTATACTCCTGGAATGACAGGAATGGATCAGTGGATTGACTGGGACAAAGAACATTTTATTGGTCAGGCTGCCGCAATCAAAGAAAGAGATGGCAATGGGCCTTCACAAAAACTCGTTATGCTGGAAATTGATGCTGATTATGCCGATGCCAGTGGATATGAACCTGTTTGGAACAACGACAGTTTAGTGGGGTTTGTAACTTCAGGAGGTTATGGCCACACTGTAAAAAAATCACTCGCTTTGGCTTTAGTAAATAACGAACTTGCTAAGAAAGATCAAAAACTCAAGGTCCATGTTGTTGGCGTTGAAAAAGATGCGAAAGTTATTCAAATGTCACCTTACGATCCAGATGGACTGGTAATGCGCGTCTAGCCAAAACACGTAATAAATAATATTATAATTATTGCAAACTTTTGGTTATTGAATGTTTTCTTCAAAATTCAATCGCCAAACAGCCGCGTTTAAAGCCCCTGCGACAGTAACCCAGACTAAATAGGGCACAAATAGTAATCCCGACAACCAATCTACTTGCCATAATGCAAGCATAGTGCAGGCAACTGATAACCAAAGTGCTATTAAAACCATAAGTCCCAACTTAATATTTTTTAATCCAAAAAATACTGGTGACCAAAGCGTATTAAGAGCAATCTGAAGAGACCAAAGAGCCATAGCTAGACTATTATCTGGTGATATAGCGGCTCGGGCTCCTGCAAAAGACATACAAAAATAAAGTGAGGTCCACGCCACTGGAAATAACCAATTGGGTGGCGTCCAACTAGGCTTTTTTAAATTTGAATACCAGGAACCGGGCGAGAAAAGCCCCCCCGTGGCTCCAGCAGAAAAGCAAGCCAGTAAAAAAATGGAAAATAAAAACCAAAACATTATTTAAAAATAAGCTTTACTATCCTCATATCAAGTTAATTTTATTTTGGGCGATCGCCTTTAATTGTAACCCTTCGACCTTTTCTCTCTTCAGGCCAGTAATCCCAAATAGCACGGTGCATGCAACAGCGATTATCCCAAAAAGCCAAATCATTAATTGACCAACTAAAACGAATTTGATGATTTATGTGCTCAGCTTGATCAAAAAGAAGCTGCAAGATGTTATCACTTTCCTGATGTGACAACCCATTAATTCTTGTTGTAAAAGTACGATTTACAAATAATGCTTTTCTTCCTGTTTCGGGGTGTGTTCTGACGATAGGATGAACCGCAGTTGGAAAAATAGAATTTGATTCATTCACGCCTCTATCAGCATAACGGCCTTTATAAATATGTTCGGATTCATGCACAGCAGTTAATCCGCTTATTAAATTTTTGATTGGTGCCGAAAGAGCATCATAGGCAGAATACATATCACTGAACATCGTATCACCACCACAAAGAGGCGCCAGATGAATTTGTAGCATAGTTCCCAGGGGTGGTTCTTCATCGCATGATACATCTGAATGCCAAAACTCACCGTTTGCAATCTTTGAGTTTTTATCTGCATGAATTTCAAAAATTTCTGGGTAGCCTTCCATTGTTGGAGCTGCTGGGTGCGCATGTAATTCTCCAAATTTCTTACCAAAAGCAATATGAACATCCGGTGGAATTTCTTTCTGATTTTTAAAAAACAGAACCTGGTGATCCAAAAAGGCTTGGAAAACATCACCAAACTGGGCCTTTGAAACGGGTTTGCTGAGGTCAACGCCATATATCTCTGCGCCTAAATTTGGGGCAAAAGGCTTAGCTGATATAAATTTATAATTATGATCTCTTAGTTTTACCAAGTTAATCACCACTTATAATTCAGAATAAAAAGCGAACTTATAGAGAGCATATCAAACTTTGAATTTGGAAAAAGAGCAAAGATTTTAATCCTGTTTATTTTTGAAACAGTTTGATATCGATGATGTAGCCGTTTTCTATTTTGGTGCTCAAATAGATAATTGTAATCATCAACTTATTTCGACTGAGCAAACCAAACGCCAAAAGCCACAATAGATGCACCAACAGCAGCTCTCAAATCCCAAGCTCCCCCTAAAATAAATAGGATTATCATCACATAAAAGGGAGAAAAATTTAAATGAAGAGAACTGATCGCTATCCCTACTTTGTCGACAGAGGCTATAAAAAAAACCTGAGAAATTGCCATGGAAATCACCGAATAAATTATCAAACTAAACAACTGATTAGTTGTAATCTTATTGGGAATTTCAATTAACCCTAAATTGAAAAGTACTAGGAAGCTTATTGTTGTAAAAACAGCTGCCCCGGTAAAAGTAATTGAGGAGCGCGCTATCGAAGATAGCCCGGATAGTTTGGTTACACTTTTATCTGAAGCCCACATAAAGCAAAATCCTGAGGCCAAAGCCATCAAAACCCCCCAACCTAAATCAATCGAGATATTTTCACTAACGGCAATGAACCCACCTATTATTGAAGCAAGTAATCCTAAAATAAATTTTGTGTTAAGTTTTCGCCGGCGGTCCCAAACTTCGAGAATAGTTGCAGAAACAGGGATTAGAGTTGCCAATAATGCAACTGTAATCGGATCCGTAAACCACTGTGCAAACAATAATAAGTTTGTGCCCAATCCAAAACCTAAAAGGCCAATTTTTATTCCTTTCAACCAAGGCGCTTTCAAAACGGAGGGCAGCCCTTCAAGCAAAATCCAAATTATAACTAATGTTGAGACCGCCAATAAAAGTCTAAAAAACATAAGAGTAATAGGGTGCCATATTTCTAAAAGAACTTCTGCAGCTGGGAAACCTGCTGCAAATAAAAATATAGCAATAAAAGCTAAGGCATTCCCAGTAACAAGCCGATTGCTAGAAACCGAAGAAATTTGAAAATACTTATTTTTTTGGAATATCATTTTTTAAACGTTTTCCTAAATTTTAAATTTCTTATCTTAAATCACGTTCAAATTATGCAAACTTAACGACAATAAGTCGCTAATGCGATAATATTCACAGATAAAAATCAGTCCTTAAAACCTAAAACAACGCCGAGATAGGCGTTGTTTCAAGGGGGGGGGTAAAAGGACAATTAACCATGATTGCCTGCGCATGTATTTTGTCACGACATATGAATTTTACGGGAGTTAAAACTATTTGGATCAAAATTGGCTATGCGGTTTATTAAAAAGCCTCCACGGGGTAATGTGGAGGCTTTAGATACGGGTACGCTGAGAGAAAATAAACCGTATGGTTTCATTATGATATTTTAATTTTAAATGAACAAGAGGATATAAAAGTTACCTTAAGTAAACTATTAAAAAAATTCATTATAAAAATTCTAAATTTAATTCTGACTCAATAACACCCTCAAATTTGGCGCTCCATTCTTCTTTGGAGTAAATCGATTTTGCGTCTGTCATAGTTCCAGTTGTTATAATATTACCAGCAGATAGAAGGCTTTGATTTTTGATCTTGATCAAACCTTCATGCAAATATCGAATTGCAGAAATTGGACCTTCTAAAACGTTTGCACCAGTGCCCTGTTCTTCAAGCGCACCACTTTTATATAAACTAACTTTAACATTTATGAGATCATTCTCTGTGAGATTATTTACCCTAAACTTCTTACCGACAACCAAACATCCATGAAGCCCTCCTGATGCAATTGCATCTGTTAATGAAAACTTCCAATTCGGGTATATAGAGTCTACGATTTCAAAAGCTGGGGCAACCCAATCTATATATATTTCAGTTCCCTTAGGACCATATTCTGGCTTGTGTTTTAGACAAATTACTACTTCGGGTTCAATGCGAGGCTCACAGAATTGACTAAGATCAACCTTTAGAAAGTTTGTCTCCAAAAAACTAATGCTATTTTTTGTTATCGGGCCCCAAATTGGCTCACCCACGCCATAAATGTTCCAAATATTACGATTTGTGAAACCAATTTTTCGACCTACTACTTTAGATATTCCTAAGTTTCTTCCTACAATTGTGGCTACGTCGTAAGCTTCCTGAGTTGAAAGGATTATACTTCTCTTTGAAAATGGTTCAATCTGCTTGGCCAAACTAATTGCGCTACTTATTTCATTTGCTATCTCTTTAATATTCATAAAAGCACTCAAATAAATAATTAACCTTAAACCATGATACTATGGATTAACTTTACGCCTATTCTGATATTCAAATAAACCTATACCTGCAAAAACTAGTAACATTGCAACTAAATGAAACCAGGCAAATTTCTCACTTAGTAAAAAAACAGCCATAATTGCAGAAAATATTGGGACTAAATTCGCGTATAAACCTGCCGATCCTGGACCAATTAGGTCGACCCCGCGCATAAAAAAAATCTGAGACAAAAAAGAAGGAACAAGTGCTATGTATAGGATAATTGCGAAGCCGCTTACTCCCGGAACAAGTGTACCATAAGTTAAACTCTCTGCAATCATTAGAGGAATAGTCATCAAAAACGCTGCAACTGAAAAATAAGCCAGCATAACCATACCAGAGATCTTTGGTCTACTTTTTAAGCCTACCGTATACATAGCATAGAAAGAACAAGCAAAGATCATTAACAAGTCACCATTATTGAAAGTTAATTGGATTAGCTTTTCAAAGGACCCTTGAGTCACAATCACAACGACACCCAGAAGAGTTAATAAAAGACCAGAAAATTGCAATTTGTTAATGCGATCACCAAAAACCATAAATGAACCAAGCAAAATCATACCTGGCATAGTACTCTGTATTATGCCCAGATTAACTGCTGTCGTACTATGTGCTGCTATGTAAAAAAAGGCATTAAACAGACTTAATCCGCAACCCCCCATGACTAGTAGCCACCTCAACCTTGGTTTTATAACTGGCCACTCTGAAACCATTTCCCGCCAATAAAAGCTCAGCAGAATGACAACAACAATTCCCCACCTAAAAAATATAAGCAGCATAGGGGATACCTCTCCAACTGCTAGCCGGCTGGCAATTGTATTACTACCCCAGCCTAATGTCGCCAAAAATAATAATAATGGCGCGCTAGCATAAGCGCGCGATAATAACTGAGATCTCATAAAAGGGGTTTCGCTTTTTTACAATTTCGTCAAGATGCCCATTTGTTCAACAACTTTTATAATATTTAATACTAGTCAAGTTTTCGTCTAGGATAATTTTAGAAATTAAAATAACAATTAAATTTATTGAGTCTACCAACGAATGAAACAAAACTCATGCAAATACCAAAAATAGATATTTCTGGAATTAAAGATAACGAATTTTCTGAATCTCTGTTACAGGATTTTTATTATGCATATAGTAAATACGGTTTTGGATATATTATTAATCACGGTATTGAAAAACCGCTGATAGACCAACTTTTCCAAGTTTCAAAAGATTTTCACTCGCAGCCATTATCAGACAAAATGAAAGTTAAGCTCAACCAAAATCATCGTGGTTACATTGCAATTAATACTTCCACTGACGTAAATTCAAAACTTGCAGAGGTCAAAAAACCAAATCAATCAGAGAGTTTTATGATGATGCGTGAAGATACGTCTGAGCTTCCTAATGTCTACCTCTCAGGTCCAAATCAATGGCCAGACTTAAAAGATTTTAAAGAAGTTTTAGAGAAATACACATGTAAAATGACAGAGCTTGGAAGAAAATTGATGCGACTAGCACTCATTTCTGCAGGCGCTAAAGATCTAAGCATAATGCAATCATTCGAAATACCTACCATTTGGTTAAGGCTTCTGCACTACCCACCAATTCCCAAGAATAGTCCAAGCGATTTGTATGGTTCTGCACCACATACAGATTTTGGGTGTTTAACAATTCTAGCACAAGATGAGATTGGAGGCTTGCAGGTGCAGACCAGAGAAGGCGAATGGATTGACTTACCAAAGGTCGAAGACAGTTTTGTTGTTAATGTTGGTGATATGCTGGCTAGGCTTACTAACGGAGTTTTACGCTCAACGCCACATCGGGTTATTAACAAAAGCGGTAAAGAACGATTTTCCTGCCCATTTTTTTTTGATCCTCATACGAACGCTACAGTTCGACCACTGAAAGGCACAGGGAAACCAAAATTTTCACCCATAAATTTTGGTGAATTTTTACGAGAAGAATTAGAAGCCTCCTACGAAAAACATAAAAAGGTATAAATTAAACAAATTGCATAGCTCGACGTTTTAATAAGTAAGACTTTTTCATAATGTCCTCAAAAACAAAAATAGGTGGCACAGAAGCGTCACCTATTTTTATTTTGCTCGAAACAAATTTTTGCATTTCTAAATTTGCTTATAAAAATTACTGATGAGATAAAACACGCCAAGGAGGCTTGATATGGACCTAACAGGTAAAAAGATTTTCATAAGTGCCGCGGGAGCCGGTATGGGTTATTCTGTTGCAAAACTTGCATTAAATGCTGGCGCCAAAGTATACGCAACGGATCTTGAGCCCGCCGGATTAGAAAAATTAAGTGCACTTGGAGCTGAAACCAAAACTTTAGACATTACGAAAGATGATTTAATTCAAGATTACTTTTTCAAAACACCAGATTTTGATGGAATTGTTAATATGGCTGGCTGGGTTCACCATGGAACTATCCTAGATGTAAATGAAACTGATTGGCGAAACTCTTTTCTTATTAATTTGGATAGTATGTACTTTGTCATCAAAGCAGCTATCCCAGGTTTGCAACGAAATGGCGGTGGCTCAATTATTAATATGGCGTCCTTGGCCTCTTCTGTAAAAGGCTTCCCATTTCGAGCCGCCTACAGCACGTCCAAGGCGGCTGTTATTGGCCTCACAAAATCAGTGGCTGTGGATTTCATGAGTGATGGAATACGTTGTAATGCAATATGCCCAGGCACGATTGAGACGCCGTCTTTGCATGAGAGAATGAATAGCATGGTCGAAAAGCTTGGCTCAAAAAAAGCTGCAACGGATTGGTTCGTTTCAAGACAACCTATGGGAAGGCTTGGTCAACCTGATGAAATAGCATCGCTTATCATTTATTTGCTTTCAGATGCTGGCTCTTACGCAACAGGTCAACCTTTTATAGTGGATGGAGGCACCATAGCATAAAAAAATTTCATACTCAGGATCTAGAAATATATCAATAATAGGCATGAAATATTTATATAGTTGATAGTTATCAAGAAAACTAAAAGTTTGCTAAATAAAAGCATCTAGGAGGGATTAGATGACAAAAGTGAAAGTTTCTGGCTCATGCCATTGCGGTAAGATTAAAATAAAAGCCACATTAATTGAGGGTAAAGTTATTGCCTGTCACTGCACAGATTGTCAAATATCTGCAGGAGGCCCCTTTCGCGTTATTGTACAGTCGAATGGAGAGGATTTTGAAATTACAGGAGGAGCTTCTGAATACATAAAAACTTC
>JAQWIK010000017.1 GCA_029248915.1 Paracoccaceae bacterium
GACTTAATAGAGCAAAGCAGCGAAGAAATAATTTTAATGCAATCTGGATGTCTTTGCTGCTCTATCAGAGGCGATTTATCAAACACGATATCAAGTCTAGTGGGTCGTAAAAACAGAAAAGAAATTGAATTTGAGCGCATACTGATTGAAACAACAGGTTTAGCTGATCCTGGCCCCATTACTCAAACACTTCTGGTAGACGCTATATTAGCAAGAACAACTGTCTTAGACGGAATTGTTACTGTTGCCGACGCCGCTAATGGTCCTAAAACTCTGGATGCTCAGTTCGAAGCAGTTTCACAAGTGGCCATGGCCGACTTAATTATAGTCAGCAAAACTGATCTCATTACAGCAGCTGAGGCAGAAAGTTTTCAAAGTCGGCTTCGCACCATAAACCCGAGTGCAATGCTTATTCAATCACGTAAAGGAAAAGGAACAAGTAAGCATCTCTGGAACCTTAATGCACTTAAGCCGAAATCAACAAAACCAGATGTGATAAAATGGACTTTAGGTGAAGCACCTAAACTTGACCCACTAGAAAATATCACCGGTTTCGCACCAGCACAGAAACTTTCTCTTCCAACTTCCAATCATGATAATCGAATTGGATCAGCTTCAATTGTTTTGGATAGCCCAATTAAAGATACGACGTTTGATCTGTGGCTAGATACACTTATCACAATGAGAGGCAAAGATATTTTGAGAGTTAAGGGTATTGTATTTATTGAAGGTGTTGAAAAACCTTTTGTTTTTCATGGAGTTCAAGATATTTTTGACCCTCCAGTACTATTAGAGGATTGGCCCAAAACTGACACTCAATCGCGGATTGTGATTATAGGGCGTGATTTATCAGATTCTCAGTTGCAAAGCACTCTAGATATGTTGAGAGCTCCACATGACGACAAAGCGCCAAATTTTAAATTCATAAATCCCTGAAATTGTTGTATTCAATGCTGAAAGATATGAATAAATTATGGTCCAACATAGTTCTTCAGCGTTCCTATTCTGTCTACAGAAACTTCGACACAATCGCCAGAATTAAGAAAGGCCTTAGGATCCCGGCTAGCTCCCGTACCGTCTGGTGAACCCATAGCAATTATATCGCCCGGATTAAGCGGCAGTAGGTTCGAGATATAAGCAATTAATTCCGAAAGACTAAAAATCATCTCCCCAGCCAAGGCAGATTGCATCAACTTTCCGTTCACATGAGTTTCCAGCTTTAAAGATGACAAATCATCAATTTCATCAACTGTAGTAATCCAAGGCCCCCAGCTTCCAGAGGCATGAAAATTCTTACCAGCATGCACTGAATGCTTCATCCAACCACGAACGGAACCTTCATTCATTATAGAATACCCAATAACGTGTTTTAGAGCATCATCCTTGGAAATAAATCTCCCTGATTTTCCAATCACAGCGACGATCTCACCTTCAAAATCGTAAGTCTCGGCTGCTTTTCCTGATGGAAGTTCCAAATCAGCGCCATGCCCAACCAGAGTTTCGGTGTGCCGACCAAAAATCACTACGTTACCGGGATCAGGAGGCGCCACCCCATCGACTGGATAAGGCTTTCGATAATTCATACCCGCACAGATAATTTTACCAGGGTTGGGAATAGGAGGTAGTAAAGAGACCTCGGATAGTGGTATTGGATTACTTTCACAAAAAGTCTCAAAATCCTCGATTTTTTGTAAATCTATAACTGCTCTTAGATTAGGAAACTCTTTCTTGAACTTTTCAAGCACTGGATAAATTCCAGATTGACTAAAAACACCAAAGCACTCTTGGCCATTGTTTGAAAAAGAAACAAGTTTCACGTTTTATCCTTTTCACGAATGCGTTTCAAAAAGCATGCACGTAAATCAGCTACCCTTTGATTAGGATTTTGGGCCCACCATATTCTCAGGTCGGACTACTTCATCAAAAGTCTTTTCATCCACAAAACCCAAGGAGATGGCCTCTTCTTTAAGGGTTGTGCCATTCTTGTGGGCTGTTTTTGCCACTTTTGTGGCGTTATCATACCCTATTTTTGGCGCAAGCGCAGTAACAAGCATTAGGCTTTCTCGCATTAATTTATCAATACGGGTATCATCGGCTTTTAAACCATCAACTAAGTTATCGGTAAAAGCCGAACAGGCGTCACCTAAAAGTTGTATGGACTGTAAGACATTATAGGCAATCATTGGCTTATAAACGTTGAGCTCAAAATGGCCCTGGCTACCTGCGAAACCAACCGCTGTATCATTTCCAATCACATGGGCACAAACTTGCGTCATAGATTCACATTGGGTTGGATTTACCTTTCCAGGCATTATTGAGCTTCCAGGTTCATTTTCTGGTAGAATTAATTCTCCTAATCCACAACGTGGCCCAGAACCCAAAAGCCGAATGTCATTTGCAATCTTAAATAAACTGGCCGCTACGGTTTTGAGACTACCAGAAATTTCAACCATTGCGTCGTGAGCGGCTAAAGCTTCAAATTTATTTGGTGCAGTTACAAAAGGTAATCCCGTTATATTTGAAATATTTTCTGCAACTGTGGTATCCCAGCCCTGAAAAGTATTAAGTCCAGTGCCAACAGCAGTACCTCCTTGTGCCAGTTCATATATATCCTCAAGAGACTTGCTTATTCGTCTGATACCCATATGCACTTGATGCGCATAGCCTGAGAACTCCTGCGAAAGCCTAATCGGCGTTGCGTCCTGCGTATGGGTTCGTCCAATTTTGATAATACCATCAAATTCTTCTATCTTATTCCTAAGAGATTTTTCTAGCTTTTCTAGTCCAGGTATAAGCACATCCCTAGAAGCCATTGCTGTCGCAATATGCATGGCAGTCGGAAATGTATCATTCGAAGATTGAGCCATATTGCAGTGGTCATTTGGATGGACTGGCTCTTTTGAACCAATAGTGCCTCCAAGTATTTCTATAGCGCGGTTTGCTATTACCTCATTAGCGTTCATGTTTGACTGAGTACCAGAACCAGTTTGCCAAACCACCAGAGGGAAGTTGTCGTCAAATTTGCCAGCAACTACTTCAGCTGCTGATTTAATGATGGCATCAGCGATCTCTTCATTTAAATTGCCCGCAGCTTTATTTGCTTCGGCACAAGCCTGTTTGATAACACCCAACGCACGAACAATAGCCACTGGCTGCTTTTCCCAACCTATGGGAAAATTTATAATAGATCTCTGAGTTTGTGCCCCCCAGTATTTTTCGGAAGGCACCTCCAGGGGACCAAAACTATCTGTCTCTGTGCGGGTTTGCGACATATTCAACTCCGTCGTTCTAATTCACAAAACAAACTATAGAGCGCATAGAAGTTTGAGTAAACAATGGGCTAGGTAATTGTTAATTAACCCATGCTAAATACGATCGCCGAATAGATTATACCGGATATAAATGCGGCAGACGGAACCGTAATTATCCATGCCGCAATTATCGACATGAATTGCGACCTACGAACTAGTTTTCGACGTGCTCTTTCCTCTTTTGCCACGACTAACTTATTTTTATCGCTTGAAAGTTTTGCAAACTTCATACGTCGAGCAGTATCCCATTCCCGGAAAAAACCTACGCCAAAAACGGCGCCTACAGCAATGTGAGTTGAACTCACAGGCAAACCAAGCCAACTAGCAACAATCACTGTGATAGCAGCAGATAGCGCAACACAATAAGCGCGCATTTGGTTCAACTTGGTAATTTGATTTCCTACTACTCGGATAAGCTTGGGGCCAAATAAAAATAAGCCAAATGATATTCCTGCTGCACCAATAATCATGACCCATAACGGTATTGAAATAGCAGTAACGTATTCCCCTGAGAATGAAGCTTGAACAATTGCGGCAAGTGGTCCAACAGCATTGGCCACATCGTTTGCACCATGTGCAAAACTAAGTAGTGCTGCAGAAACTATCAATGGAATGTTAAAAAGCTGCTTCAGAGATTTATTACGGTTTTCCATGCCAACTGATTGCTTTGTGATTATTGGTTTAGTTATTGCCCAGGTAACTATACCGATCAAAGCACCTATTATAATAGCAGTCTGGATATCAATTTTGATGACCTTTTTTAACCCTTTAAGCGCAAGATAGCTTGCAAATGCACCAGCCATAATTGCGATAAGAATGGGAACCCATTTTCTAGCAGCAGCTATTTTATCAGACTGATAGATTATTCGTGACTTAATCAACCAAAGGAAAAGTGCAGCTATTAATCCTCCAAGCACAGGTGAAATCACCCAACTTGCCGCAATTTTACTCATAGTAATCCAGTTAACCGCACTAAACCCAGCCGCAGCAATACCTGCACCCATCACGCCCCCAACAATAGAATGTGTGGTCGATACAGGTGCTCCTATCCAAGTCGCTAAATTTACCCATAAGGCAGCTGAAAGTAATGCTGCCATCATAGCCCAAATAAATTCATCCACTGACTGCATACTTGTTGGAGCGATGATGCCTTTGGCAATAGTTGACACCACATCGCCACCAGCAATTAGTGCTCCAGCACTTTCAAATATTGCAGCAATTGCGATGGCTCCAGCCATAGTAAGTGCATTCGCACCTACGGCAGGACCCATGTTGTTGGCCACATCATTTGCACCAATGTTTAAAGCCATGTAAGCGCCGAGCACTGCCGCGACGACAATGATAACCGTGTTACTAACGCCACTCAAAGTTGTTGCAGCTAAAATTCCTACTATGATGATAAAAATTAGCGCCAGAGCGGGTGCTACTAATGGTTTTGTCACGTAGGATGAAGCGGTTTCAAGAGAAGAAAAACGCCCCAGATCACGATCAAGCGTTTCTAAATGTTTAGTTTCTAAATCATTACTTGCCATGTTTAATCTCCGTTTTCGCGGGTCGTCTATTTCAGTTTTTGATAATCTGCAAGAAGATTTTTAATTAATAATTGTCAGCTTACTTAATCTTATTGATAACCCGTCATCTCAAGATAACCACGCCCATTATGACTACCCGAAATACCCACAGGGCCCTCCCAATAAGGAATAGACACATCCATCCAAGCCTTTGGCATCAGAGCCAATACTTCAGCATCTAAACCTCGATCAGATAGTCGTACCCGCCAACGTATTGGGATGTCTCGTCCTGCTACTCTTGCCTCTTCTATTGGCTCAGCCATGAATGCACCATCTGGATAACTTTGTGTTTCGCCGTTAACATCAATCCACGTGGCAGATGTATAGTGGTTACCGTCTGACTGTCTTAGTTGAAAACCCATCATCTTCTCTCCATCTTCAAAAGATAATGAAAACCAATCCCAACCTTTTTGACTATCGGATAGTGGCTGTGAAGACCACTCGCGGTCTAACCAGGCGGACCCAGTAACCGATATATCTCCTTCAGGTAAATTTAAGGTTCCAGAAATCTTGTAGAATGGCTGAGAGTAGTAATAGCTGGCTTGCCCCTCTGCTGATTTTTGAGAAAAGCCATTCTCACCATGAAAAACCAACGGCCCAGTTGCAAGCAAGTCCATGTCAAAAGCAAAATCTGGGCTCGCAGCCTGAACCGAAAGGCTATTCATATCTGGACCTTCCAATTTCCATTCATCAATCCAGGCACGAAAAGGCTCCACCGTGACACCTGCTTGCCCTATTCCACCGCGAGCAAAGCGCTCAGTCGCGAAATGCGCCTCAGGCGTAGTCACCGCCGCATGGGCAAACCAAACTTGAGGCGATGACCAACCCTTTTCTTCTCCGGGTGCAACAGCAGTTCGAAATAATGTCCACTGCAATCCGTATTGCACTCCTGATGGACCTTCTAAATTTGCAGTAAGATACCACCACTCGATCCGGTAATCTGGATGAGCGCCATGGTCATTTGGAAAATCAAACACGAAATTTCGCAGAGGCGTCGCAAACTCATCGGCAGCTTTTGAACCCAGACCACCAAAACTCTGCGCCCAGGCCATAAAGGGCAACAGACAAACAAGAAGAAATACTCTACCGTTCACTTGAGAACACTTTAAGTAGAGCTGCAGGAGGCTTTCGAACCATTTGAATTGCAGGCCATGCAGCCGCTATCAGCGTTGCCAATACCGCCAAACCACCTAAAAATGCATAGTCAGCAGGAAAGAAAAACATCGGCAGCTGCCAGCCGAAGGCTTCAACATTTACAAAGTTTAAAAGTGCCCAAGCCAACGCAAGACCAAGGGGTATTGCACATATAAACACGATGAGACTCAACCCCAAAGCACGGGCCAATTCTAAGACCCCAAGTCGAGTACGCGTCAGTCCCAAGGCCCAAACGGGTGCAAGCTGAGGTGTTCGCATACCTGCAAGAGTCAACAGGCTCATGAGCATAGCAAATCCAGCAACCCCAAGCGTAAGTATATTCAGTGCGGCAGTAACAGCAAAAGTTCTCTCGAACACTTCTAGTGACATATTTTTAATCGACGCTTGGTTGATAATTCCGCTATCGGGTACTTCTAAATCCGCCTGTATCGCTTTGCGCAAATTCGCTGTATCCGTAGTTCGAATACCGAAAGAAGTCGCAACTGCGTTAGGATATAATTTACGAAAAAGTAGTTCGCCCATAACTACTTGTCCTTGCGGGTTTCCATAATCTCCAACGACAGCAGCAATAGGAAGGTTGAGCCCTGGTGCTATATCAACTTCATCGGCAACCCACAAATTATTCCGGCGCGCAAGTTGCTCATTCACGATAACTGCCTCACCTCTAGCAACTTGATCCCATACATCTGGATCAGCACCCAAAAACTGCCAACTTTCTCTATAAGTTCGACCAACTCGAACTCCATAAAGTTTGGCGGGCTGACCAACCACAGGCCGCTCCACTGTCAAAAGCGGTAGTACTTCAATATCGCGTTCCAGCAGATATTTTTCCAAAGCGGATGCAGTTTTTTCTTCGTCTACTCTTACAAATAGTTCTGGAGCTAGCCGCTGATCTAAAAAAGATACAAAGGTAACTCTAAAAGATGAAACCATCGTAGAAACACCAATGTTTGCACTGACTGCCAGAAGCAACGCAATAAGTGCTAGACTAAGTCCAGGCATTTGCTGACGGGTATCGGCCCAGAACCAGGAAGTGACAACTCCCTTTCCTGGCGCAAAGTCTAATAACTTTATAGTTAACCAAGGTAGCACAAGGGCTGATCCAATCAGAAGAAAACCTATTAATGCAAAGGCCTGCCCTAGACCGGTCCCAATTAAGGCTAAAAGACCAGAAAACCCAAGCAAAATCATACCAAGAATTGCAATGCCACGGATCCGCTTAGCGCTAGCGATAGCCCAGGCTCGTGGCTGGACTGCAGAGAGCAAAGGCATCTGCATAATCTGCCAAATACGCACAGCAAGTGCCATCCCTGCTCCCAAAAAGGCAAGTCCAATTCCAGACAGCCACCACTCTGGTCGCAAGCTTAAAGTTCCCGATACACGTGCACCATAAAGTCCCTCAACCGTCGCCGCGACATCAGGAAGTAGCATGGCCGCTATAGTATAACCCATTACAATACCCAGAATGGCTCCAACCAATACCAGCAAACCCATCTCAACTATTATTAATGAAAGTAAATTGCTTAACGGAACGCCAAGGGAGCGAAGGGTCCGGATCATGCCACGCCTTTGTTCGAAGGCCAAACCAATTGTCGAATGTACAATAAAAAGACCGACAGCAAAGCTCAGAAAGCCAAAAGCTGTGAGGTTTAAGTGAAAACTATCCGTCAAAGCGGCCACATCTGCAATTTGCTGACTTGGTTGCACCACCAATTCAGGGGCTATCTCCACTAGATCAGGTCGCCGGATTGGCTGCTCTGGTAAAATCATCAGACGGCTCAAATCACTACGTTTGAACAATCGTTGGACGACACCTATATCGGCAATCGCAATGCCGGGGGGAATGGACTTATCTATAATAACATCAACAAAGCCTTCCAATACTGAAGCTACTTTGGCATTCCCAAAAATTAGATCCGTGTCTTCAAGAGAAAAACCGGCATCGGAGGAAAAACTCATCTGAGTAGGTGTAGTTAGCGGATCAATCCCTACAAACCGTACCCCTTTATATGTAACATCAAGTACCGGCGAAACTAACCAAGCAGCCCGGCGCAGATTAATATAAACAGACTGAGGTATACGATCCCCAGCCCGTGGCACGAGCTGATCAAATTGTCCTTCTCCTAGCGTAGCCGCTGCCGCATCGTAACTTGCACGGGCCTCAGAATTTATAGCTTGCACCCCTGACCACAGCCCAGTAGCCAACGCCAATCCCATTAAAAAGGTGAATAGTTGTAATGGACTACGCCACCAGTAGCTCAACAGAGCCCGCAAAATCGTATTTGTCACAGAAGAACTCCACCCTTCAATCGTACTCGCCGATCCATTTTGTCGGCCAAAGCAGCAGAATGCGTCACGACCATAAGTGCTGCTCCAGTGCGACCAACTAAGTCCAGCATAGCAGTTAGAACTGCAGACGATGTGCTTTCGTCGAGGTTGCCAGTTGGCTCATCCGCTAATAGTAACTTAGGGCGCACCGCAAGTGCCCTTGCAATTGCAACTCTCTGTTGCTGACCACCAGACAACGACTCAGGGTATTTTTTAAGTTGATCAGTAAGCCCTAAAACTTCTACCAACTCACTTTCAAATATCTTATCGCGCCGCCCGGCTAAAGCCGCCTGAAACCCAATATTTGCTTCTACCGTAAGTGACGGTATTAGATTGAACTGTTGAAAAACAATCCCTATCTCGGACCGACGTAAGTTAGCTCTTTCAGCCTCGCCAAGTCCATTAATCTCAATCCCCTCTAGGTGCAGACTGCCGCCATCAGGAACTTCAAGCCCGGCGGATATATGTAAAATTGTACTTTTACCACTTCCACTCTCACCAGTTAAAGCTAAAGTCTGACCCGCATCTAATTCAAGTGAAACGCCGCGCAAAACTTCGACGTCTCCATCCACCCCGGAAAAGGACTTAGTTATATCTTTTAACTCGAGCAGCAATTATGTGCCTCCACTTAGATGGATATAGCGCAGTCTCAATACGGCACAAGGTCGGAAACCTTCCCATGAAATGTAGTTTAATTCTTATAAACTTTGTTTACGAAATTATTGCTCTAGGAGAAAAAATCACATAAACGCACTTTTTGCCCCACCGGACTTTTGAGTCTTAAATATGGACGAAGCATCTTTTGCAGGCGGCAAGGGCATGCGAACGGGTACGTTCTCAACACGTGGCTCTATGCATGGAGAGCCAATAATCATGCGATCCTGCAAATCTTCCCAAAATTTGTTCTGCCCAAGTCCATGAAAATAGGATCCAGCACCTAAAATTGGCCAAGCATCCGCTCTTGCAATTTCGTAGAACAATATCAACCGAGGCCGATCACTTTTATTTGGTGCCGATCCATGCAAGGTACGTGCATGATGTACTGACATACTGCCTGCTTTGCCAGTGAGTGTAACTATTTTTTCACGTTGAAAACTTGGATCATCCGGGTCGATGGCGCCACAGAAAATACCATTATTGTGGTGGCTTAAAATTGGGCCCTTGTGCGATCCTGGTATAACTTGAAGTGGTCCATTCTCCAAATTTACATCTTCCAGCATTAAACCAAATGCCAGCAAACTATCATTTGTATGAGGGTAAAATGCCCAGTCTTGATGCCACTCAACTGCCATACCGCCACCTGGGGCCTTAGTATTCAATTTAGAAGTTAATAGCGTCGCATTATCACCTAATAGATCTCTTAAAACTTCAGTTATTCCAGATCTTTTAAGAATCTCATCAAAGTACTTATTTTTTTTATGGGGTAGTTTAATACGTGTGAGACGAGGGCTTTCTGCGCTATGCCCTTCATCTAAGTCAAAGATATCATCATTCTCTGTAACTTGGCGAGATCTTTCAATGAACTCATAGGTGATTTCCTGAAGTTTATTTAGCTGATCTTTAGTAATAACTTCCTCAACCGTCAGATAGCCGTTCTCTTTATAAAAATCTGTCTGATCTACCGTCAGCATGACAATTCTCCTAAAATTTATGTGATGGTATCGAAAATCGTTCATTTCTTAAAGAAAAAACTCGCGCAAATCTATTTGCTTTGCTGCAGAATATTAGCTCTAAAAAAGGCAATTAGCGGGATTATTATCTAGTTTCCGAGTATGCCAGGCAATCTCAGCCCGTGGTCCTTAGCGCAACGCACGGCATCTTCATAACCAGCATCCGCATGGCGCCAGACGCCCGAAGCTGGATCATTCCACAGCACGCGCTCCAACCGTTTTGCTGCTTCCGGCGTGCCGTCAGCCACTATCACCAAGCCAGCGTGTTGGGAAAAGCCCATTCCAACGCCACCCCCGTGATGTAGACTTACCCA
>JAQWIK010000018.1 GCA_029248915.1 Paracoccaceae bacterium
AATGGACCTCTCACGATTTGTTCAAGGCTATAAGAGATAAAATTATCAGCGCAAATATAAATTATGAATATGAATTAAAAGATGCATTCCAAGCTCACACAGCTATAGAGTACGGGAAGACATTAGGTGCCTCTATTTTGATTCCATGAGCTATTAACTTTTAATTTGCTTTAAGGTTGAAAATCCAGAAATATTTAATTGATAAAGCAGTTAACAGCTTTCTCTCCATCAACTTTTACATCGATGCGATCACCAGCTTGGACTTTATGTAAACCAAGAGCAGTGCCCCCAAGAATAATATTTCCTGGTAATATCTCTAGATCATGATCTGCCAAATGATTTTTCAACCAGTGCAAAGAGGATGTAGGGCCACCTTCCATTGGCCAAAGTTCACCAGAATCAATTTCCGAACCATTTACCTCTAAAGACAGTGCCAATTTATTTTCATAGAACTCTAGTTTCTTTTCCCAAGTTTTTGCTGATGAAACTATGCCTCTATTTAGGCCATTATTCGCAATTAGTTCTGATAATGACTTCTGCGGCGCACGAAAAACGAAGTTATGCAATTCGATTATTGGAAAAACTGACAAAATGTTTTTATCTGCATCAACTTTAATTGCCATTTCTGCTTCGACAGCCAAATTGCAAAAGTTATTTGCATTTAACTCTACACCGCTTTCATAGACTTCCTTATCGAACAAAGTGCCTCGAATAGGTCCCCGCATCCCAAACAATTTTGTAGTTCCCGGGCCGGTACATCCAACTTTAAAACCAATTACTGCTTCACCTTCTGCGGATCTTAAACCAGCTACTAAATCTTGTACTGCATAGGCTTCCTGAATGCTGAGGTTAAACTTTTTATCAATAAAGCACGTTCCTGGATTTATATTTTGGTAATCTTGTAACTGCCGATGGGCAATCTTTTGTATATTTTTTATCATTTTCAACACAGTCAGTAATTATAAAATTCCCAAGATCAGAAAGTTAGTAAACTTATTTAAACCCTCAGAAAACTAAAATATAATCTAGTCACACGATTCATTAGCCGCAAGAAAATTTAGTGAGGTCACAAGGTTTGCTTCGATAATTATATTTACTATTCACATTGAGCAAAAGATAAGTAAAGCTGCAACAGAAAATGGGGAATAGACATGGCAACGGGCCAAAATATACATACATACTGCCAAGGAACATGGCACAAAGGCAACGCAGCTGTTATTAATGCTGCAGATCATGGTGCTTGGCTTGGATCAAACGTCTTCGATGGCGCACGGTACTTTAATGGTGTTGCTCCAGACCTTTTGGCGCATTGCAAGCGCATCAATAATTCTGCTGAAGCGTTGATGTTGAAACCAACAGTTAGTGCAAAGGAAATGGTTGATATTGTCTGGGAGGGCCTGAAGCTTTACCCAGCAGATGCTGCCGTATACATTCGACCTATGTATTGGGGTATCGATGGTGATCGAACTGCTATTGTTCCAAACAGTGAAACAGTAGGCTTTGCAATCTGCCTGGAACAAATCCCACTCGCCCCAGAAACATCTTCTGTTCGTTTGACAGAGACCAGATTTCGCCGTCCAGTACTTGAAGACGCAGTAGTAAATGCAAAGGCTGGTTGCCTCTATCCCAATAATGCTCGAATGCTTGTCGAAGCACGATCAAAAGGTTTTGACAACGCATTAGTTGCGGATGCAATGGGAAATGTCGCTGAGACGGCCACGGCCAATATCTTTATGGTTAAAGATGGGGAAGTATTCACCCCAGTTCCCAATGGCACTTTTCTCGCTGGTATCACGCGGTCGCGACACATCTCAAACTTGAAAGAAATTGGTCAAAACGTGCGAGAAACAGTTCTGAAGTTTCAGGATTTTGAGGCTGCTGATGAAGTATTTATGTCAGGCAATATGAATAAGGTAACCCCTGTGTCAGCTTTTAATGAGCGTCAGTATCAAGTGGGACCAATAACCAGAAAAGTACGTGAAATGTATTGGGATTGGGCAACTTCTTCATAAAAATTCGCAATCTTGTTTGGTAAATAATTTTGACCCAGACGTCGAACTTTTAACTTATCAATTCAAGCAAACGCTAAGGGCCTTGGTTAGCAAGCAATCACATTGAAATCGCGACCTTTTGCTAATTTGATTTTCAACCCAACTATTAACTTATTTATTTAGGTAATTTCGTTTGATACGTTCGTAATCATTAGTCAAAAACAGAGTTATAGAAATTTATGAAAAGTACTAAAACCATTCATGTTGTCTCTGCACATGCAGAGGGCGAAGTTGGCGATGTTATCGTAGACGGTGTTGAACCTCCACCCGGCAATACTCTTTGGGAGCAAAGTAGATGGATCGCAAAGGACAAAGTTTTGCGCAATTTCATTCTCAATGAGCCAAGAGGTGGCGTTTTTAGGCATGTTAATTTACTAGTTCCACCAAAAAACCCAAAGGCATCCGCAGCTTTTATTATTATGGAACCTGAAGACACTCCACCAATGTCCGGCTCGAACTCTATTTGTGTTGCAACGGTCCTCCTCGATCATGGCCTGATAGCCATGAAAGAACCTGTGACAGATTTTTTTCTAGAGGCGCCTGGAGGCTTAGTCAAAGTTAAAGCTCTTTGTAAAAACGGCAAAGCAGAGCGTATTTTCGTCCAAAATTTACCAAGTTTCGCATATAGGTTAGATGTGTCCTTGGAACTAGAAGGCTATGGAACTATTTCCGCTGATACAGCTTTTGGTGGCGATAGCTTTGTAATAGTAGACGCAAAAAGTTTGGGTTTTTCAATAGAACCAAGCGAAGCGGCTGAAATTGCTCGTCTGGGGGCAAAAATAACCGACGCTGCAAGCGAACAGATCGGATTTCACCATCCAATTCTTTCTGAATGGACACACTATTCATTTTGTCAGTTTAGCAAGAATGTAGATCGCTCCACTGATTGTATTACTTTAAAGTCGGCAGTTTCGATTAAGCCTGGAAAAGTTGATCGCTCCCCTACCGGCACAGCACTTTCTGCCAAAATGGCCGTGCTTGAAGCACGTGGGGAAATAAAAATAGGTCAAAAGATCAAAGCAATTTCGATTATTGGATCCACTTTTGAAGGAAAAATAGTTGAAAAATGCAACATAAATGGAACCTCAGCAATTATTCCCGAGATCAGCGGAAGAGGTTGGATTACAGGGATCCATCAGCACACGCTGGAACCAACCGATCCATGGCCTGAAGGTTATAGATTGAGCGATACTTGGGGGGTTAATTAAACTTAACCCTAAAACCAGGGAACACATAATTAAGCAATTCAGCAAATGTGTAATTCTAGGAGCATTATAATGAGCCAAGTGCTAAAATCAGCAGCCGAAGCCATTGGGAATACGCCATTGGTTCGACTAGATCGCTTAACAAAATTACATGGTGTAAAGGGGTCTATTCTGGCAAAGCTAGAATATCTAAACCCTGGGTTTTCAAAAAAAGATCGTGCAGCATTAGGCATCATAGAAGAAGCAGAGAATTTAGGTATTCTTTCACCTGGGCAAACCGTGGTTGAGCTAACCTCAGGAAATATGGGAACAGGTTTAGCGATAGTTTGTGGTATAAAAAAATATCCTTTCGTAGCTGTGATGTCTAAGGGAAATTCCGAAGAAAGGGCCCGCATGATGCGCGCTCTTGGAGCAGAAGTGGTTCTTGTTGATCAGCTGCCTAACTCCAGTCCAGGTCAAGTATCGGGAGGAGACCTAGATTTAGTAGATGAAGTGGCTAAAAAAATCACTAAACAACGCAAAGCATTCAGGGCAGATCAATTTTACCGAGATGGTAATTGGCAAGCTCATTACAACAATAC
>JAQWIK010000019.1 GCA_029248915.1 Paracoccaceae bacterium
TATTCTTCACGAGTTCCGTCTTTCATTGCGGTAAAATCTACGTGTTCATCCATAGTTATTCTCCACCTCAAAAACTTGTAGCAAATTCACCAGTCAAAATTTATCTTTAATAGCTAAGTTCTATCATATTTATCTGCAACAGTTTTCTTAAAACTGGCACTTATGTTTGAAACTTCCACTCTTTTCAGTCAGTTTGGTTTTGGAAGTTTTAAGAATAGATATTTTATGAACGATCAAATTCAAGATAGTCCAGAAATCTCTGGTATTCGATTTACAATGTACGTATTGCCTTTTGCAATTTCCCAAACACTTGCTTGGGCGACATGCTTTTATTCGTTCCCAGCCTTTTTACCAATTTGGGAAACCCAATTAGGTTTTTCTAAAACCTCACTGACTGGAGCATATACGTTATCACTTATTGTTGCTGCAATTTTTGCTCCTTTTGTGGGGCGATTTATCGACAAAGGTTCTGGAAACTTAGTATTTTCCTTAGGGACCGTTTTGGCGTTCGCCTGTCTCTTCTTACTGTCTAAAGCAACTGCGATTTGGCATTTTTACCTTCTATGGTGTTTCATGGGTATAGCGATGTCTTGTTCTCTTTATGAAGCATGCTTTGCTTTTTTAACGACCACTATGGCGAATAATGCAAGGCGAGCGATAACTTTTGTAACGCTGGCTGCTGGTTTTGGGGGCACAATTTCTTTTTCGAGCGCTCATTTTTTGACTCAGCTTTTTGGTTGGAGATCGGCAATACTAGTTTTTTCTTTAGTACTTTTGATCGTAAATTTGCCCTTAGTGTGGAGCGCAACAAAAATGTTGAACAAATTTTCCAAGGGGTTTGTTAAACAGTCTTCTAGAAGTTTAAAAGATGCTCTATCAGTAATTAAAAAACCAATTTTTTGGCTTATTGGAGGCACTTTTGCGTTCATGTCATTCAATCACGGGATGTTAATAAGTCATCTTCTGCCAATTTTTTATGATAGGGGCCTTGATGCTAAAACGGCTGTCCTAGCAGCCTCCTGCATTGGGCCAATGCAAGTTATAGGTCGTTTGATGATGCTTGCATCGGAGAAAAAAGTTTCTGTATTATCGTTTTGTTGCGTGTCTTTTATTTCTATGTTCGTTGCTGGTTGGTCAATCTATTTGGGAAACTTTTCACTCGGTTTAATAATAGCTTTTGTTGGTTTTCAAGGAGCCAGCTACGGCGTTTTGAGTATTATTCGCCCCACGGTGATCTCAGGTCTTCTCGGTCGCAATGACTTCGGAATTATCTCTGGGTTGTTAGCCGTTGGGTTTGTTCTAGGATCTGCTTTAGCTCCTTTATTTGGATCATTAGTTTGGCAGTTGGGTGGCTATGATCTGGTAATATTTGTGGCGTTGTTATTGCCCGCGTTTTCTTTAGTTTTAATGATCGCTGCCTGGCGTCTTAAGCCGTAATAGCCAAATTATGAATTTTCAATGAAAATACTCTAAACAGGGTTTGCCTCTCTTTATTATTTTAGTAATTAAACATTATGAGAGCTTTTATTTCTGAATTTTTAGGCACGCTTTTTCTGGTCGCTACAGTAGTCGGTTCCGGGATCATGGCCGAAAACCTTTCAATGGGAAATCAGGCTTTGGCGCTTTTGGCTAATGCCATTGCCACAGGTGCTGTTCTATATGTTTTGATTACAATATTTAATGAGATATCTGGCGCTCACTTTAATCCAGTTGTTAGTTTAATTATGTTTGCTATGCGAAAGCTCAGTTTTTTTGAGTTTTTGGCATATATCTCTGTTCAAATAACTGGGGGAATACTAGGCACTTTTCTAGCACATTACATGTTTGAGATGTCAATTATTCAGTTTTCGACAAACGTTCGCACAGGATCTTCTCAATATTTTTCAGAAGTCATAGCTACTTTTGGGTTACTGCTAACTATTTTACTTGGGTCGAAACAAAAAACAGGTTCCGTCGCTGCTTTAGTCGCATTTTATATTACGGCCGCCTACTGGTTTACTTCTTCAACTAGTTTTGCCAATCCGGCTGTTACTATTGCAAGAACATTGACTAATACTTTCTCTGGTATCCAATATGGCGATACTATTCCATTTATTATGGCGCAAATTATTGGTGGTTTACTCGCATATCTGGTATTTAAGTACCTAAGTCAGTCCAAAAGAATTTGAAAACTCACTGTGAGATTGAGCTAGGAAGTATAAACTCAAGTGCTTAAAGAGAGCCACTAATAAAAATGTCTGATGAAATATTGTATCACTCTCAAATGATCTCTTTTTTAGAAGAGCTATGGGGAGATGGGTTTTTATCGCCTGGAGGTGCCGATGAAGTTAAGAAAGTTCTTGAAGGTATAAAAATTAAAGATCAACGAGTTTTGGATATTGGTTCGGGATCCGGGGCTTGTGCAGTTCTACTTGCAAAGAATTATTTTGCGAAGCAGGTAGTGGGAATTGATGTTGAGGTACCTGTTTGTGACGCTGCTCGAGATCATGTGTTAGCAGCAGGTTTATCAGAAAAAATTAGTATTGAACTTGTTTCTCCGGGGCAATTACCTTTTGAAGATGGTTCTTTTCAAGTTGTATTTTCTAAGGACTCAATCATTCACATTCAAGACAAGTCTGCTTTAGCAGCAGATGTATTTAGAGTTTTGAAACCGGGTGGTCAGTTTGCAGCGTCAGACTGGTTAATAAGTCATGGTGGACAGCCATCGCCTGAAATGTCTGAGTATATAAAAGCGGAAGGCCTTGACTTTGCTATGGCCTCACCAAGCGAATACAAGGAAGCATTGGTTAAAGCAGGATTTGTTGAGATAGAGCTCGTGAATAGAAACCCGTGGTATTCTAAGATCGCTGTCAATGAATTAGAATGGTTAAAGGGTCCAGAAAGAAAAGATTTATCCAAACGCCATGGAGAAAATTTTATTAATCACCAAGTTGAAATATGGACTAAGCTAGTTCAAGTTTTAAAAAGTGGAGAGCATTGTCCACATCATATCCGAGCAAAAAGACCTTAGATAGTCACCTGTTCTATTTGCTGGCTTTCTTGAATTTTAATGATTTTGATGCTGGTGATAAGTTTATCTCATCTATTATCGTTCCCTGCCGTGTTCCTAAAAAATCAAACACAATTTTTGCAATATCTTCTGTTTCGATGGCATTAGTTTCAAGCCCATCTGGTTCGAACCCCAATGTATCAAAGAATGGGCTTCTGACCATTCCAGGGTTTATTAAGCAAACACGAACTCCCGCAGGCCCTGCTTCATTTCTTAGCGCCTGTGCAAACCCTCTCAGACCAAACTTTGCAGCTGAATATAGTGTTGCTTTCTTCTTTCCTATCACGCCAGCTTCAGATCCCAGTATAAAGATATCTCCTTTTCCTTGTGATTTCATATGAGCCACGATTGCTCGACATAAAACAATATGTGATACAAGATTGAGATTTATAAAATTTTCAATCTGAGGGCTGGAAAAATTTTCTAATGATTTGAATTCTCCGTAACCAGCACTGCTTACAAAGATATCAATATCGGGGTTTTGTTTAAGAATAAGCTTTATTAATTCTGGAAGCTTTTTAACTTTGGATAAGTCAATTTCTATTGGAACATAATCTTTTCCAATCGGAACGAATTTACTATGATCTCTAGCTAGACCGATCACTTTTATTCCGTTGTCCAGAAGTTTTTCTGATATCGCCCTACCGATCCCACTGGAGCTTCCAGAAATTAGTGCGGCTTTCATGCTGATCTCTTTCTTACTAATTTAAGTAATGCACTGAAAAATTTTATTTTCCGATATATAATTATTTAGCTCAGATTTTAAGAAATCATGCATCTGTGTTTCAATTTTTGTCCCATAAGATATTACACCGTTGGCTTCTTCCATTGGAAAAGCAAAAAGTTTGTGTTCAGGGTGGAGATGTGCCGTTTTTTTATACATTTTTTTTGGAAACCTCAGTGGACCGTAACTTATTGAATGTATCATCGATGGGTCCAGTCCTTCCATGATTTCAGAGAAAAGAGAGGAATAGAGTTTTTGCCAATCAGAGGTATAGATTAGAGGGTCAAATCTTAGGCCTATTTTCCATCCTGCGGCTGCCAACTGTTTAATTGCGTTAATTCGTCTGCCTATACTTGGCGCTTTACTGTCTAGTGATTTTGCAATTTCAGCCGGTGATAAACTAAAAGCTACGACACAATTTGATAAGGGTCTTCGCTGAAGAAGTGAGTTTATGGCAATGCTTTTAGTTCGTAGTTCGAGCTCAGTATCCGGAACGCTACTGAAAAAGCTCAAGGCTTGATCAGCAAATCCGCTTAATTTATCGAAGGCTAAAGAGTCACAGTCATATCCAGAAAAGAAAGTGAGATTTTTACCTTTATACTCGTCGATTTTTTTAGAAATTGAAGTGAAGAAATCGTCATAATTTACAAATAAAACAAAATTTGCTGAAGAATACATTCCTTGTAGGAAGCAATATTTACAATCATAAAGGCAATTATACATGTGAGAGAAATAAAAATTTTTATATGCCGCCATGCCAAAACCTGAAGGTGCTGGTAAAACAAAATTATCGTGTTTTTTTGCTAATATCAGCGCGGGATTTTTTTTCTGCAATTTGAAGTTTTGGTGTCGTTTATTAAATAATTCTTGATAACGTTCTATGGGGATCCAGCTTGCTCTAGGCAACGCCTTTCGAATACGCTCTGTTGTTGGATGTTCAGCGATTTGTTCTTCGAAAAAAATTGTTTCAATCAAAGTACAGTCCAATCTTTTGCATTAACCAAAACCTCATTTTCTAACTTTAATATTATTTCTTTAGGCTGAAAATTCAAAAACTCAGATAATTCTAAATTTTTTGTAGGGAAAGCAATTTTCCACTTTCTATAGGTTTCTCGGAATTTGTACTTATTAGTCTCTGTGAATTTGAAGCTTTTTTCAAACTCCATCACTTCATTTGGGATTAAAAGCCGTTTCTTTTCTTCCTCTACCAATACCTTAATTTCGGCTAAAATATCTTGGATTTTTGGTAATTTTTTCTCTATCAATTCGCGAACTAAATTCTTTGTAATTAACGATGATGAGTTATTTGCCGTATCCGACACAATTTTAATTACATATGTAAGTTCATTACATGAAAAAATTGGAGCCATCTCACAGAAACCAGAGGCCTCCATATCATACAATACCTTCTCCTTGTATTCATTCTCCGGTTTGCTGACCGTAAATAAGATTGATGCAGGCAACAGTTTTGTAAGTCTTAATCCTGGGAAAAAGGCTGCCCCACTTTCTTTTGAGACGACTTTTATAGCCTGATATAGATCTCCGATTGGTCCTTTAAAAAACCCAGCTATTCCAAAATTAATCCAAGCTGAATGGTCTTTAATTTTTAATTGGTCCTTTAAAAATGTTGCTGCAGCCGCTGATTTTACTGACCCAATACCAGATATAACAAGAGCGTGCCCAGTATCTTCATTGGTGTAAATTGGGAACAGAGATTTGTTTCCCACATTTTTCATATTGAAGGCTTCTATTAATGGAGTTGCTTCCGCGCGAAGTGCAATTACCCAGCAAAAGTAAAACTGACCATTTGAATGGTTTTCAAAATTTCTGAATTCACTCATTTTTTGGTGGGCCCTCAAAGTGAATTATTTTTTTATCCAATTCTTCTGCAAACTTACTATTGCCACGCTTAATGGAGCCATTCTTCAATATTTTTAGCTTTCTGAGTAGTTCTGTTAAAGCAAGTTGATACTTAGATCGAGTTAATTTTTTATTTTGGAGAAGCTTTTCGAGACTATAGATCCGAAATCTGTCCATGCCCCAATACGCCTGCGATAATTGATCTGAATGACCACCATTTTTTATAGTGAGTGGCTCATTTAGAAAGTGGGTCTTTTCAAAAGCACAATACCTCAGCCAAAAATCATAGTCTTCACATGCTTTTAACTTTTCATCAAAACTTCCAAGGTCATCAAAAACGGATCTGTGAATTAAAGCCGAACTTGGGGAGATGCAGCACATTTTTAGACACTTTTCAAAAAGGTCACCGCCAGCTTTGGAATGTTTTTTGTGCTGATTTACCCTTATTCCGTTTCTTATCCAGATTTCTTCAGTATGACTTACTCTGCAAGAAAAATTTTCTCTTTCCAGTGATGATAATTGTGCTTCTAACTTAGTAGGCTTCCACTGATCATCAGAGTCCAACAGGGCCACATACTCTGAGGATGATAACTCTATTCCAATATTTCTGGCAGAACTAACACCTCCGTTCTCTTTATAGAGATACTGCAGGGTATTTTCCTTAGACCCTGACAATGAAAATCCTAAATTTTTCAGAATATCCCAAGTTTTATCATTCGACCCATCATCAACAACAATAACTTCTGTGGGTTTTAACGTTTGAGCTAGTACGGATGAGACACTTTCTTCGATCAAGTGTGCCCGATTAAAGGTTGGAATTATAACAGAAACGTTTGGCATAAGAATAAACAGTGTACACACTTGGCTAGTGATCAAACAGGGATTTTTTACTTTATTTAAGAAATAAAAATTGCACTAATAAGTAATCTGAAAAACTTGGAGGGATATTTATGAAACCGTTAGCTTTTTCTAAATCTGGGAAATTCTGGAGAGGAAATCTGCATACTCACTCCAATCACTCAGATGGACTGCTTTCACCTGATGATTTATGTCAACAATATAAAGATGAAGGATACAACTTTTTAGTGATTTCAGATCATTTTGTAGGCCTATATAATTATCCAATTACAGAGCCTTCAAATTTTTCTGCTTCAGATTTTGTAACCGTCTTAGGTGCTGAGCTTCATTCGGGCTCTGCAGAGAATGGAGAAATTTGGCATATACTTGCTGTGGGATTGCCAAAAGATTTTAGGCCTACTAATTCGCCAAATTTTGTTCCTACCGATAACCAAGAGACGGGGCCAGAAATTGCCAAACGGTGTGTTGATGCTGGTGCTTTTGTAACAATAGCGCATCCTCAGTGGTCTGGGCTTACTTTGGCGGACGCCAGATCTATCAAGTCAGCCCATGCCGTTGAAGTTTATAATCACGGTTGCGCCGTGAGTACCGATCGTCCTGACGGATTTCACACATTAGACCTTCTCTTAGCTGAAGGTCGCAAGTTGAACCTGGTGGCGACGGACGATGCTCATTTTAGTGATCCTGACTACTTTGGGGGCTGGGTGATGGTGAAGTCTAATGAAAACAGCCCTGTCTCTATTTTGAAATCTCTTAAAGAGGGCGCTTTTTACTCATCACAGGGTCCTGATTTAGTAGATATTGAAATAGGATCTGACACAGCAGAAGTTTATTCAACACCAGTCAGTACTGTTATTATTCAAGGACAAGGTTCAGCTTATGTTGCTCAACATGGTCAATCGCTGGTCTCAACGCAACTTTCTCTAGAACGTCTCAAAAAAAGCCCATGGTTAAGAGTGACTGTTATCGACCATAATGGGAAAAGAGCTTGGTCAAATCCAATTTGGCGGACGTAAATTTAGTTAAATTTACGTTCCCATTATTGCTTTAACTTCTAGAAACTCTTCCAAACCCCACTCTGCTTTTTCGCGCCCGTTACCCGACTGCTTAAAGCCTCCAAAAGGAGCGTCTGGACCAGCAGATCCATAGTTAATATGAATCTGACCAGCCCTAAGACGTCTAGCAATTGAAGTCAGCGTTTCCTTATTCTCTCCTGATACATATGCCGCAAGGCCGTATTCAGTATCATTTGCAATTGCCACAGCATCATCAATATTTTCGTAGGTTATCATTGACAGAACGGGGCCAAATATTTCTTCCTTAGAGATTGTCATATCGTTCTCAACATCAGCAAATATTGTTGGCTTAGCATAATAGCCTTTTTCTAATCCTTGTGGTTTTCCAGTGCCGCCAATCAAAAGTTTTGCACCCTCATCAATACCTTTCTGTATCAGATTTTGAACTTTTTCATATTGAACGTCGCTAACCAAGGGGCCAATGGTTGTACCATCCTTTTTAGGATCGCCGGCAATCACCTTTTCAGCTGCATCCTTGGCGATAGCATATGCATCATCCTTTCGAGCTTCTGGAACCAACATTCGTGTTGGTGCATTACATGATTGACCTGTGTTGCTCATACAGGAATCGACCCCAGCTCGTATTGATTTTTCAAATTCAGCATCGCTTAAAATAATATTAGCTGATTTTCCGCCTAGTTCTTGGCTCACTCGCTTGACACTTTCAGCGGATGCCTTTGCAACTGCGACGCCTCCCCTAGTTGATCCAGTAAATGACATCATATCAATATCGGGATGAGCGGACATTGCTTCGCCTACTATTGGTCCCATTCCGTTAATTAGGTTGAAAACCCCAGCTGGCACTTTTGCTTCATGGAGTATTTCAGCGATTATCATTGATGAAAGAGGAGCTATTTCGGAAGGTTTAAGTATAGCTGTACATCCTGAGGCTAAACAAGGCGCCAGCTTTGATACTACTTGATTAACGGGCCAATTCCACGGTGTAATTAGTCCGCAAACACCGATAGGCTCGTGTCTGATAATGAAGTTTCCATGTTCATACTCAAAACTATGATTAGTTAAAGAACGGATGGCAGCTTTTAAGTGCCCTAATCCAACCATGGCTTGGGCACCCTTAGCCAGGTGGGTTGGGGCGCCCATTTCGGTTTGAATTGCATCCGCAACATCATCAAGGCGACGCTTATAAATTTCTCTAATAGTTGTAAGTAAATCAATTCGTTGTTCAACAGGAGTTTGAGAATAAGTTTCGAAAGCTTTACGCGCAGCTGCAACAGCTTCATTAACGTGATTAGCATTTCCCAAAGATATTTTTGTGACCTTTTCCTCGGATGCTGGGTTTATAACATCGAGTGTTTCGACACCGTTTGGTTTTACCCAAGAGCCATTAATATAAAAGTCTAACTGTTCCATTAATTTTTCTCCGTTAAATCTTCAAAATTCGAATCTATTCCAAATTTCAGTTTTTGATCTCTATATTTTAAAATCCAACAGTTAAAGCCTTATTATGCCAATGCGACGTTGTGGATTCAAAAATAGATATCACAACGCACCTTACGCCAAAAAAAATGTTCTTAACTGACAATAGTGATTTAAAAATAAGTAGCAATTATTGGCCTATTAGTTAATCCTAATTCTTGAACCTTTTTTCTTATGAGTATTGGAAAGGCGTACTTGAAATGCAGCGAGTTTTGGTCACAGCAGGAGCCACAGGCATCGGTTATGCTCTGGCAGAACAATTCAGTGAAGCAGGTTATCAAATCTGGATTGTAGATATTTCAAAGGAGGCTTTGGAAAAATGCCCAAAAAATTGGGAACAGACTGAGCTTGATGTAAGCGATGAAAATGCAATGGTCGGTCTTTTTACTGAAATAAAAAATAAATGGGGAGGTTTAGATGTCCTGTGTGCAAACGCTGGGACGGCAGGCCCAACGGAACTTATTGAGGATCAGGGTGTTTCAGCTTTTAAAAATTGTCTAGACGTAAATTTAATTGGAGCTTTTCTATCCGTAAAGGGATGTTTGCCAATTATGAAACAGCAAGGCAAAGGAGCAATTATTTTCACGTCATCAACCGCTGGCCTCTATGGATTTCCCTATCGTTCACCATACTCGGCAAGCAAATGGGCGATACACGGTTTAATGAAAACTGTTGCCATGGAAGCTGGTTCATTTGGTATACGTGCAAATGCTATTGCGCCTGGTTGCGTCGAAGGGGATCGGATAAATGGTGTTATTGAAAGGGAGGCTATTAAAAAGAATACGCAGGCAGATATTGTGCGGCAAGCTTATAAGGCAGGTACTTCTCTAAATACTTTTATTGAGGCAAAGGATATAGCCGCTATGGCTGTATTTTTGGCTTCAGAG
>JAQWIK010000020.1 GCA_029248915.1 Paracoccaceae bacterium
GCTCCAAGTAAAAGGGATCTGACCAAGAGAAAATCCCTAAGTCTGGGGCATCTTTACTTTTTACAATTGGCTTTTGCATTGTCATTTGGCGACCTTTCGAAAGAACAACAGTGTATTCAGAATTTTATAAAAATTTAATTGTTATAGATATAAGCTTGTTATCAGGTTTTGCAAATTTTCACTCAGGGAATTTTATGCAGGTTCGTTTTAAATTCGGCTGCTCTTTCTTGGTAGTGGAGTGCGCTGCCAATCAAGCTCTCTTTTGCCGCATTATCAAGTTCACGTATAATCTTTCCTGGAGAACCCATTACCAAAGAGCCGTCAGGTATTACCTTATTTTCAGTAATTAATGATCCCGCGCCTATCAAACAACCTTTTCCAATTTTTGCTCCGTTTAGGATCGTGGACCCCATACCTATGAGAGTGCTGTCGTCAATAGAGCAGCCGTGCAGGATTACACTATGGCCAATTGTACAATTTTTTCCAATCGTCAAAGGAAAGCCATGGTCTGTATGCAACACGCAATTTTCTTGTATATTGCTGCCCTCTCCGAGGAGTATTTCCTCATTGTCCCCGCGAAGTGTCGCCCCAAACCAAACTGAAGCTTTTTTCAGTATCTCAACTTGTCCAATAATATTTGCATCATCCGCGAGCCAGGCGGTAGCATCTATGTTTGGAGAAAAGGTTTGAAATTTAAAGATTGTCACTACAGTTCTCCAAATTCATTATTCAAACCTCGAACAAATCTAACAATTCCAGGTTGCTGTGATAGACGTAATCTTTCTGCGGTTATGATGGTTTTTAGTTTTTCTTCTGTTTTATCAACGTCATCATTAACAACAACATAATCATATTCTGGCCAGTGACTTATTTCCTCTACAGATTTAGCCATCCTGTTTGAAATAACTTCATCACTATCCTTATTTCTTGATTTTAATCGACTTTCTAACTCCTTGATAGATGGCGGTAATATAAAAATGGACAAAACATATTTACCTAGACTAGAGTTTTTGATTTGTTGGCTTCCCTGCCAGTCGACATCAAACAAAACATCGTACCCTTGATCAATTGAAGATAACACAGGAGCCATCGGACTTCCGTAGAAGTTTCCAAACACTTCGGCGTGTTCTAGCATTTCATCATTAGAAACTTTTTCGTGAAATTCTTGCTCCGATATAAAATAATAATCTTTTCCATCCTGTTCACCCTCACGTGGTTTCCGAGTTGTTGCTGAAATAGAAAATACGCAATTTTCGTCCCATGACTTAATACGTTGCGCTAAAGTTGATTTTCCCGCACCGGATGGAGAAGACAGGATTATCAATAATCCTTTTTCATTAACTTGGTGATTATTCGACATTTTGTATTTGTTCACGAAATTGATCAACTACTGTTTTCATTTCTATTCCTAGTTTTGTCAAATCGCTGTATTGAGATTTTGAACAAATTGTATTTACTTCTCTATTCAATTCTTGCGAAAGAAAATCAAGTTTTTTACCAACAACACCTGATGAACTTAGTAAATCTTGCATGCTCTCAATATGGACCTTTAAGCGATCTAATTCTTCTGTAATATCTAATTTTATGGCAATAATAGCTATTTCTTGCTCAACTTTATTTTCATCTATTTTTGAGGTTTCAGAAATAATTCCATCAATTGTGGATTTAAAATTTTTCTTTAAATGATTTGATCTGGCCGGCAAGGTTTTTTCTGCTGCCTTTCGCAATTCTATTAACGAAGAAAGCTTTTCAGAAAGAATTGAGTGAAGCCCCTGCCCCTCTTTTTTTCTAGTTTGCAAAAGGCTTACGACTAATTCCTCTATCTTGTCTAATACGATTTTTTTTATATCATCAATATTAGTTGAGGAATTCTTATTCTCCTCCCAAACGCCTTTGACAGCTAAAAAATCTAAAGCCTTCAAAGGCTCCAAAGGAATATTTTTTTCATCACAAATGCGTTCTATATTTTCAATTTTTTCAAAGACATTTTGTAATACTTTATCATTCAAAACATAATTATTTTGGTATTCTGTTTGTTGGTTTAATTTTATTTTTAAAAATACGGATCCTCTTGATATTTTTTTCAAAACAATTTGCCGAAGCTCGTTTTCAAAAACTGAAAGATATTCAGGCAGAAAAATTTTCAGATCTAAATTTTTAGAGTTTACACTCTTTATTTCAAAATCTAGCAACACGCTATTTGCCTGGACAGAACCAGAAGCATATCCAGTCATTGAGTTAATCACGTTAGAAGCCTTTCAGAGGGTCTTATATTCAATAAATTAGATGAAAGAAAATCACTACAGGTTCAAGTTATTAGAGAGTCTTTGATTACAGATTTAATCGAACTTGGGTCAATATCGGTGGCTATAAATGCTTTCCCTATTCCTTTTGCTAAAATTAAGTTTAATTTTCCATCAACTACTTTTTTGTCTTGGAACATAAGCTCTACCAAAGTGTCAGGTTCGGGTAAAACCCCTGATATATCTTTTATAGAGGTCATCATTCCCATGTCTGAAAAATGTTTTTTAATTCTTACCGGATCTTCTTGTGAGCTTAAGTTCATTCTTGCTGAAAGTTCGAAGGCTAAAATACATCCAATTGCAACACCCTCGCCATGTAACATACGCTCTGAGTAGCCCGTAGATGCTTCGAGCGCGTGACAAAATGTATGCCCCAAATTTAGTAATGCCCTATCTCCATGCTCTTTTTCATCCCTAATAACAATTTCTGCTTTCATTTCACATGAATGAGCTACTGCTTTGATAAGCGTTTGGGTGTCTCGTTCTTTAATTTTTGAAACATTGGCGTCCAACCAACAATAAAAATCATAGTCACCTAATAAGCCATACTTAATGACCTCTCCATAACCAGCTAGAAAATCTCTCTCCTTTATCGTTTTTAAGGTAGAAATATCTGAAACTACTAGTGCCGGTTGATAAAATGCCCCAACCAAATTTTTACCGTGTGTCGTGTTTATGCCAGTTTTACCGCCGACCGAGCTATCTACCTGTGCTAAAAGTGATGTGGGACACTGAATAAAACGAATACCGCGCCTCAAAATAGCAGCAGCAAACCCAACAAGATCTCCCACGACACCACCACCCAAAGCAACCACAATGTCATTACGTTCAATTTTATTATTTAACATCCAATCGACCGTCATTTTGAGTGTTTCCCAGGATTTGCTACTTTCTCCTGGATTGATTGATAGTATTTTGGTTTCAATTCCAGCGTCGGACAAAACTTTAACCAGGTTAGATAGATGCAAAGCTTCTACATTTTTATCAGTTACAATTGCTAAGAAGTTACGACTTAAATTACCTTCCAGAAAACTAGGAAAGTTCGGGATTAAGTTTTCGCCAATTAAAATCTCATAGGATTGGTTTTCTAGCGGTACTTTTACTTTTCTCATAGTCAGAATCTTTCAATTAAGTCATTTCGATCTAATAAAGATTTAATTACTAGATTAGCCATCTCCTCTAAAGAAGATTTGTTTTCAGACTCTATAATTACATCTGCCAAAGAATAGGTTTTAAATCGGTCCGTATAAATATTTGTGAGAGTTTCTTTGGGATTATCTGTTTGCAAAAGTGGTCGAGATTTTTTATTTTTTACACGATGCCAAAGTATTTCTAAATCAGCATTCAACCAAACTGAAACGCCATACCCTTTGATTGATGTGCGAATTTTCTTATTTATGAAAGCGCCACCGCCAGTTGCTAAAATGCACGGTTTCTCTTGCAATAATCGTTTGATAACCTGATCTTCTTTATCGCGAAAGAATTGTTCTCCGTGTCGCTCAAAAATTTCTCGTATAGATAATTTGGCAGCCCGCTCAATCTCTGCGTCAGCATCACTAAATGGCACATCAAGAATTGATGAAACTACTTTTCCTATTGCACTTTTCCCGGATCCCATCATGCCGACAAGCGCAACAGTTTTATTTAATTCAAACATATTTAATGGTATTATCACCTAAAATTACAATTACAATTCAACTTTGATATATTTGTAATATTCGTTATATACTAAAAGATAGATTATACTGAAGTGATACAAATTTTATGGGTAAATTGATCAAATGGCTAATATACCTTTTAATAACGGGATTATCTGTTCTTATTATATATGCATTTGCGGGCCCTTTGATTTTCGGTGTGGAGTTTGAACCACAACAAACTCTTATTTCAAATACCATAAAGCTAAATGCGAATTAGTTTTTTTTTATATTTTATCTTACTGGCATTTCCGTTGGCTTCCCAATCGCCTATGTCGGCCATTGATTGGTTATCTAAGGAAAATAGTAAATTTCAAAAGGGCATTCTTGAAGTAAATAACTTAGATAAAGAAAATGCTAATGATATTCAGGTCACAACTTTAAGTTCGAATGATTATCAATCTATAGGCCTTTTGCCTATATATGTTACCGGAATTCCCACAACAATTTGGAGAAACTCAAACTTTGATGATTTAGAATATTCATTTAAAAAAATGCCAACGTTTAGTTACTCACCTATTCAAGAGCTCGTGTATTCCTTGTTGCTAGCTGAAGCGCGCCCGCCAATAGATGAACCGGGAAGATATGCTTTCTTAGAGGCTCGGTTAAATAAGTTGTTGAAATATGGTGCAGTTGATCCTGCAATAGCCCTCATTGAGCGTGCGTCTCCTGTGCCTGAAAGAATGATACCATTACTTTTTGATATTTCTTTGTTATCGAGCAA
>JAQWIK010000021.1 GCA_029248915.1 Paracoccaceae bacterium
TGCCCTATCATTACCTAGAATAAGAATGTCTGATAAAGAAATTCGGATGTCATTTTCAACTATTATTCGGATCAAACCTAATGCACTTCTTCTCAACGCAAAAGGATCCTTAGAACCTGTTGGCTTTTCGTTGATGGCCCAAAAGCTAGTGAGAGTATCAATTTTATCAGCCAGGGCCACCACAATTGATGTTGGTGAATTCGGAACGTCATCACTGGGGCCTAATGGAGCGTAATGCTCTTTACAGGCATCTGCGATTTGTTTTTCAAAACCGGCTTCGGTGGCATAGTAGGATCCCATTACTCCTTGTAATTCTGGAAATTCGTATACCATTTCGGACGGTAGATCTGACTTAGCTATAGATGCAGCCTTCTTTGCTAAATTTGGATCACAACCAATCTTTTCAGCAATTGCTCCAGATAAATAAGTGATACGCTCAACACGCTCAAATTGGCTGCCCAGTTTATTATGAAAAGTAACATGTTTCAATCTTTCCAGCCAATGATCAAAACCACTATTATTAACAATTCGCAGGTCATTATCCCAAAAGAATTTTGCATCAGCCAATCGAGCTGTTAGGACTTTTTGATTTCCAGAAAGAATTGTTGATCCTTGATCAGATGTTTCGCGATTAGCGACTGTCACAAACTGTACTACCTTATCGTTTTTTGGATTTCGAATTGAAAAAAACTTTTGGTGCTCTCTCATCGACGTTTGCAAAACTTCCCGAGGCAAAGAAAGAAATTCATCTTCCAGTTTTCCCATTAAAACGACTGGCCACTCAACCAAACCAACTACTTCATTCAACAAACTAGGATCACTTATATGTTCCAGCCCTTGCGCAAAAGCTTGATTTTTCATCTCCTGTAAGATTATCTCTGCCCTATCTGAGGGATCTAATATCACGAAATCTTTTTTTAATTTAGAAGCATAATCTTCGAAAGAACTTACAGAAAACTCACCTTTTCCCATGAATCTATGACCAAACGTCTTATCTCCCGAAGAAATGCCTTCAATATTCATATCAACAATTTTATGTCCACTTTCGTCATACAAAATGCAAATTATGGAATGCAAAGGACGAACCCATTTAAGTGTCGTTTGACCCCATCTCATCGACTTAGGCCAGGGAAAATTTCGAACTATTGTTTCTAAAACTTCAGAAGAAATATCAGCCGCTTTTCGGCCTTCAGTTCGTATATTTGCAAAATAAAATTCGCCTTTTTTTTCTTGCCGGACTTCAAGTTGACTTAATTCTAAACCAGTATTTTTTAAAAAACCTTCAATTGCTTTGTCGGGGGCACCTTTCCTAGGTCCTTTTTTTTCTTCAACACGGCTAAGACTTGTGCTTGCAACATTTTCTAATACTAGAGTTAAGCGTCTCGGAGTGCTAAAAGCAGCTGAACTTTCATAAGTTAAACCTAATTCTGAAATTCCGTTGGTGAATAATTTCTCTAAATCTAACGAAGCTTTTTGTTGCAGCCGAGCCGGTATTTCTTCCGATAGTAATTCAATTAGCAAATCAGGCATTATTCAACCCTTTCAGGACAATTTTCGTCTTTGGTAGATCCATCATATAGTTTTTCACCACAATCATTTAATTCATGCCAAGCATAACCCCGTCCATCTGGGTAAATTACTATATAGCGGTCAATGCCATATTCGAAATTCTTATTTCCAAGAAATGCAGTAGCTAAGCCCGCAGACAAATCTTCACCAATACGTTTTGCATTAAAACATTCAAACCAATTTGGTGCATTTCTTGGCATAGCATTTTTAAGAGACTTATACTCTTCTCTCAAAAAATCGATACTTTGGTTTACCTTAAAGCAAGCTCGAAATCTTATTGGCGAACTATCAGCATCAATGCCTTGAAAATTAACCACTTCTATTTGCTCCGCTTCTTTTGTGGCGAGGTTGACCAGAGATATGCCTTTAGATTGCTCGATACCCACTTTCGCGTAGAAACCATATACTTGGAGATAATACATTGTTGCTCCAGCTAAAAAAGAAGTGAGCAGAATGGTAATAACCAAAATTTTTCCTTTCACTAAACCTTTCCTCCAGCTGCGGTTAAAACAAAAGCATCAGCACACTGTTTCGCCAATCCTCTAACCCGGCCAATATAAGCTTGCCGTTCCGTAACAGATATGACGCCGCGAGCATCAAGAATATTAAAGATATGAGATGCTTTAATGCATTGATCATAGGCTGGGTGGACCATAATAATATTTTTTCCAGATTTAGGATCTAATTTATCTTGAGATAATATTGCTTTGCAGTTCTGCTCAGCATCGTCAAAATGTCTTAAAAGAGTTTCAGTATTGGCAACATCAAAATTCCACCTGGAATATTCTTCTTCGGTTTGTTTGAAAATATCTCCGTATTTTAGAGGTACACTAGCTTCTGGGTTATTAAATGGCATGTCCATTACATAATCGACGCCTAGTATGTACATCGCCAGTCTTTCTAAACCATATGTCAATTCACCAGAAACTGGATTGCAATCATGACCACCAACTTGCTGAAAATATGTAAATTGGCTTACTTCCATACCATCACACCAAACTTCCCAACCCAAGCCCCATGCTCCAAGCGTTGGGCTTTCCCAATCATCTTCAACAAATCTTATATCGTGAAGTTGACTATCAATACCAATAGAGTCCAATGATCCTAAGTAGAGATTTTGGAAATCAGGCGGACTGGGTTTCATTAGCACTTGGAATTGATAGTAGTGCTGTAAACGATTTGGATTGTCTCCATATCGACCATCAGTAGGCCTTCTAGAAGGCTGGACATAAGCTGCTGACCATGGTTTGGGGCCCAACGATCTTAACGTCGTAGCAGGATGGAAAGTCCCTGCTCCAACTTCCATATCGTACGGTTGCATTAGAGCACATCCTTGTGCCACCCAATAATTCTGGAGACCCAGAATAATATCCTGAAAAGACTTTGGAGAGTTTGCAACCATATGCGTTACCTTTGAAATAAGTATAGAAATTTATTCGTTCTTAGGCAAAGCGTTCATAACCGTCAATCAGACAAACTAAATTCATCTCTTCGTTTACTTAATAAAACGATAAAACTGGGCTAATTTCGCCAAAACTTTAATGTAAATAAAATATACACTGCCATTAATTCTAAACGACCAATCAACATACCAGCTACCAATAGCCATTTCGCAGTCTTATTTAAAGACGAGAAGTTGCCATCTGGACCAATCGTTTCTCCCAATCCTGGACCAATATTACCAAGGGCGGCCGCTGCTCCTGACAATGAGGTTATAAGATCTAATCCGGTCAAGGAAAGAAGGGCAGCCAATATGCCAAGCGATGCAAAGAAAACCACAAAAAATGTTAAAACCGAGTTTAATATGTCATCACTTATTTGTCTTCCTTGATACCTAGGTATAAAGATACCATTTGGGGATTGAATTCTTTTTAACTGACTTGCTATGGAAGCGAAGACAATTTGATATCTAAAAATTTTAACCGAGCAGGTTGTTGAACCTGCGCAACCTCCTACAAGTCCAACAAAAAATAAAAGTGATACTAGAAAACCACCCCACAACATATAATTTGTGGAAGCATATCCAGTACCAGTCATAATGGAGGTTATATTGAAAAGAGCCTTACGAAATACCAATTCTAAAGATAAGTTTAGCTGTAGACTTAGGACAAGCGTACTTAATAGAACCAAAGAACAAATTAAAACAAAGAAAGTTTTCACCTGAGGATCTTTAAATACAGCAGTGCCTTGGCCATTTATTAACTGGACGTAGCGTACGAACGGTAATGCGGACAAAATCATAAATAAAATTGCCACATATTCAACTTTCCAAGAAAATACTGAAAAAGAATCGTCATAATTAGAAAAACCACCAGTGGCGACTGTAGTAAAAGCATGAACTACAGCATCAAAAAAATTCATCCCGGCCAAAACATAAGCTAATCCACAAGCAATGGTTATTCCAACATAAATAATTGAAATTTGAAAAGCTATCGTTGTAGCCCTGGGCAAAATTTTCCCAAGAGTATCAAAGCCTTCAGCTCTGAAGATTTGCATGCCACCAACTCTGAGTTCAGGGAGAAAGACCATTGCTACAACGATGATCCCTATTCCTCCAAGCCATTGTAAAATACCTCGCCAAAGAAGCAGTCCTTTAGGCAATTTGTCTAGTTCACTTAAAACAGTAGAACCCGTGGTAGTTATGCCTGACACCGCCTCAAAAATAGCATCAACAATGTTTGCATTTGTAAACCCTAAGAGAAAAGGAATTGAGGCGAAGATCGACAAAACAACCCAAACTAGAGTAGTCAATAAAAAGGTTTTTTGTATATCAAGACCGATATGTGTCCCATTCGACGAAGCTAACGCCAGAAAACCGCCACTTACTATGGTGATAGCCGCGGATGTTGCAAAAACTGGCCAATGTCCATTGTCTTCACCTAAGTCTACAATCAAAGGTGCGAACATAGTTAAGCCTAGAAAGATTACTAGAATCCCAATCACGTATCCAACGGGTCGCATATCAATCATGGCAGTACCGTTGGTTGCAGTAACACTAACTGTCAAGTCCTATTAAAATTATCCGCGATGCACGAGTGTCGTAAATTGATGAGGATCAATCGACACAGTTTCAAAAGTTGAACCTTCTGTTAAAATCGATATTGCGTCATGACTATGCAAACTTTCTTGGTGGGAAGCTATAATTTGAAAATCACCAATACGATTATCACTTTTTAAGGCCTTACAAAACAATCTGGCGGCATCTTCTACAAAAATAGGATTAGCTGCGTTAAGCTCGGCAAAAGCTTGTTCGTCTTCTCGTTTGACCATCACCTGAGTTTCAGTTGGAACAGCAGTACGACACGCCTCAATCAAATCTTCGAACCACAAAGGTTCAGTTCCTATTAATACAGCAGAAATGCGCGCTACGGATCGCTGCGAGTGTGGAGTGGCGAGCTGATTTCTCGTCTTTCTAGCATGTTCGCTTAATTCCAGGGAGCAAGGGCATGTGGAACTATAAACGTAATCTATGTGTATGACCTTAGTTCTTAAGCCATTTTGGTCGATTAATTCCAGTGAAACGTCATAATATTGATAGCCCGTTAAATTGGATCTCAGACTGTTGACCTGCATAGGAAAGGAAAAATTCATAGCAATTCGGGCGTCAAAACTTTCCAAATCCGTTTTATAATCATTTAGCGCCGCTTCTATCACCGAAAAGCTAAATTGCTCTTCCGAATGTTTATAGAAACTACGCATTATTCGAGACATATTGATGCCTTTTTTATCAGCACCTAAACTCACTGAGCCAGTTACTGACGTTTCCAAAGTTCTTTCTCCAGAGTTGCGAAGCTTATATCGGATCGGTAGCTTAAAATTAGAGATACCAACATGGTGAATTACTTGGTTAGAACCTTTGATTAATGAGCTGGGGCCATTCTGCAAATCGGGAAGTGACGATTTATACTCACCATCAATTGCAAAATCAGTTGGGTATGTATCGGTTAAGTCGGGATAATCAGTTAAGAACTTTGCAACTTCAGACGGCACCGAAGTTTCATTTAGCCTGTCGAATCCACCGCCCTGCTCCATCCACTTATGCAACACTGATAGTGCTTCATTGACTTCTGAGTCGGAAATATCCGACTCAAGCTTTCGGGTATGAATATTCATTCCGGACCCCTTTTCTGTCACTGCCCCTGATCATTAGTGTAAAACTGAGTTTACTATATACTAATAATAATACGCAACTAGTTAAGTTACAGATCAATTAAAGAGTATTTAAAGTTACAGAAATGTCGCTGATGCGCTCCTCAATGTCTTTCTATCCAACAAATAAATTAGTTGAAACGTCGCCGATTGAAAAATCTGCTTTAAATTTTTAAATAAAAGTTAATGAATAGTCGACGCAGGATGGCCCATAATCTTGCTATAAACCACCATCATTGTTTTTGTGTAGGTTTTTAATTAACAACGTTCTTTAGCCACACTCATCAAACACCTAAAATTCAATTTTTATTATCATTATCAAAATCACCATATTTCGATAAAACTGGAAATTGAGAAGCAAGGAATACAAATAAGGCCACACTTAAGCCAAATGTTTTAAAATAAACCCAAATTTCAGTTGAAAATGTTCTCCAGACAAATTCATTTAAAAGGGCTAAAAAAAAGAAAAAAACCGTAATCCTACGACTTATTATCATCCACCCCTCATGGTCCATGGGGAGCATGGTTCCCATTAATGACTGTAGATAAGATTTTCCTCTAAACAAACCAAATAGCAAAATAGAACCAAATAGAAAATACACGAGCGTTGGTTTCATTTTAAAAAAGCGTTCATCATTAAATAAAATGGTCATTCCACCGAACACAACGACTAGTATAGCAGTAAACAGCTGTATTTTTGAAACTTCACCCGTCAACTTCCAACTTAAGAAAGTTGTGAATAAAATTAGTGGAATGAAAACTGTAGTCGCCAGAACAAAGCCTTCATAGGTTTGTCCGTAAAAATCCAGACTAATGTCATAGCGATCAAATAAAATATACGCTGCGAAGAAAACTATAACAGGTCCAAATTCTAAAGTAGTTTTGATTCCTGAATTTTTTTGATTTGACGACATTATTCAACCTCCAAGTTCGACAACTAAAGCCCCAAAAGCAATCAAGGCCATTAATATACCCTGCGTGGCCCAACAGTTTCTTTCAAGAACAACCAACCTATAATGGCAGCAAAAACTGTGGATGTTTCTCTCAAAACCGCAGCCTCTCCCACTTTATCAAGCCGTGTTGCCAACATTATCGATCCAAAACTAAAAACAGCAACAAATCCACCAACAACGCCTCTCATCGCCAAAAGAAAAATGTTTGGTTTCTGAGCTAAGTTATTCCACCGATAGAATGCATATGGTGAAATTGATAAACTATCAAATAGAAAAAACGACACAATGAATGCTATAGGATCCACCGCGGCTCTTATGCCATAAGCGCCAATTGTGCTGTAAAGTGCCACAAAGATTCCCGTACAAACAGCAAGAATCAATGCTGTTGGTAGGGTTTCTCTCGACGCAACCAAATAAATTAAATTAAAAAAAGCCAACCAAAAGGCTACGTAACTACCCGTTTGCGTGCCCCATATATCATAAATCCATGCTACTAGAGAGGAATCTAAACTCATACTATTATTAAAATTAAATGTCAGAACCTGTAAGAGCCTGCGCAAACTCTGCTGGGTCAAACGGGGCTAAATCATCAATTTGTTCCCCAACTCCTATTGCATGGATTGGCAGGCCAAACTTATCGGCTAAAGCTACTAGGACACCACCTTTTGCTGTTCCATCTAACTTTGTCATAATAAGGCCACTTACTTCTGCTATTTCACGGAATGTCTCAACCTGGGAAATTGCATTTTGGCCCGTAGTTGCGTCTAAAACCAAAATAGTGTTTTGAGGTGAATCTGGATCCTTTTTTTTCAAAACTCTTACAATTTTGGCAAGTTCTTCCATTAAATCTGTTCGGTTTTGAAGCCTTCCAGCAGTATCAATCATAAGTAGGTCAGCTTTATCTTGCTGTGCTCGCTCTAAAGCATCAAAAGCTAGTGATGCAGGGTCAGAACCTTCTGGGGCAACCAAAACAGGGACATTTGCTCGGTCCCCCCAAATTTGAAGCTGTTCAACAGCAGCAGCCCTAAAAGTATCTCCAGCAGCTATAACTACATTTTTGCCAGCTTCTTTGAATTGGCTAGCCAACTTTCCTATTGTGGTTGTTTTTCCTGAACCATTTACACCCACAACAAGAACAACTTGAGGTTGTTTTGGGTAGATTGGTAACGGTTGAGCAACATTCATCATAATTTGTTCTATTTCGTTAGCTAGTAATTTCTTTATTTCGGCTGTAGAAAAACGCCTTCCAAGATTGCCTTGAGCCATATTAGCAGCAACCCTCATTGCAGTTTCCACACCCATGTCGGAAGCAATCAATAACTCTTCTAATTGTTCCAGCATTTCGTCATCAAATTTTCGTTTGGTGACTTTTTCTTTTTTACGTCCCAGAAACTTTTGAACAAAAGTTTCTTTTTGCTTCTCAGGCTCAAGATTTTCAACCTTAGATGATACATTTTTTTCTACGGCAGGCTCTTTTTGGGCAACTTCAATATTGGATTGATCACTTGCAATAAAATCATCAGCTTCTTTTTGCGGTATTAGGTCTTGCTCTAATTCAACTTCTTCTTCCTCCCCTCCATCTTCTACTATCGCGTCCAATCCTTCATCGATTTTAGAAGACGATTTGAATAAGCGTTCCTTGAGTTTTTTGAAAAATGCCATCAACTACACCATTTTAAATCCATGATATAATTTAGTGTTAAAGCAAAAAAATTCGAAGATGGAAGATAGTGGCTTGTTTTGAAAAATAATCCTGCCAATTGCATCAAGGGCCAACTTAAACTTCATCACGGAAATATTTTATGGTCGATTTAATCGCGTTAGGTGCTGCCTGACCTAATCCACAAATAGAAGCATCAACCATTGTTTTGCACACTTCCTCCAAAAGTTCAGTATCCCATCTAGTATTTTCCATCAACTTGACAGCTTTTTCGCAACCAACTCTGCATGGAGTACATTGTCCGCAGCTTTCATCTTCAAAAAATTTCAACATATTTAAGGCAGCGCCACGAGCGCTATCTTTATCTGACAAAATAACTACTGCTGCTGAACCAATAAAAGTATCGTGCGGTTGAAGTGTATCAAAATCCATTGGTACGTCGTTTAGAGTTGCAGGCAACAAGCCAGAAGAAGGGCCACCTGGCTGATAAGCTTTAAATATATGCCCTTCCTTTATCCCACCAGCAGCATCGATAATATCTAGGATCGTCGACCCAGAGGGCAGCAAATAAACACCAGGGTTTTGAACCCGACCTGACACGGAGTAAGTTCGAAGGCCTTTTCTGCCATTTTTTTCCACACTATTTAAAATTTCAGGACCTTCCCTGCAAATCCGCGCTATCCAGTGGAGTGTTTCAACATTGTGAACCAGCGTGGGTCTGCCAAACAATCCTACCTGAGCAACAAACGGAGGACGGTGTCTTGGAAGTCCTCTCTTACCCTCGATAGACTCTATCATTGCACTTTCTTCACCACAAATGTAGGCACCAGCACCTCTGCGAAGCTCTATATAATTTGGTTCAACTATCCCTGCTTGTTCCAGTGCATTGATTTCCGTTCGGAGTATTTCTAAAACTGCAGGATATTCATCACGCATATAAATGTATGCTTTTTCCGCCTCTATAGCCCAAGCTGCTATTAGCATTCCTTCAAGAAACAAGTGAGGAGTTCTCTCTAGATAAAATCTATCTTTAAACGTTCCAGGCTCTCCTTCATCCCCGTTAACAGCAATAAAACGGGAACCTTCGTTCATACGAACAAATCCCCACTTTTTTCCTGACGGAAATCCAGCTCCGCCAAGCCCTCTCAAGCCTGAATCCAAGATTTTATTTTGAATGATCTCCCAGTCACCTTCTAGTCTCAAATCTAAAAGTGTTTGATAGCCTCCATTACTAAAATAATCTTGAAATTCTTCATATTCTGGAATGCGACAATGAAAATGCTTTTCAGATATCGCAGCTTTTACTTTTCCAGTAGATGCGTGGTCTATATGATTATGCCCTATTTCCAGAGTAGGAGCAGCATCACATCTACCCATACAGGGGGCACGTAAAACTCTTACCTCTTTTGGGTCTAAACCATTCTGAAGTTCTTCACGAAGCCTCTGAGCTCCAGCTAATTCGCAAGAAAGAGAGTCGCAGACCCTTATTGTCAACTCGGGAGGTGGCGTTTCATTCTCCTTAACAATATCAAAATGTGCATAAAATGATGCTACCTCATAAACTTCTGCCATTGATATTTTTAATTCCTCAGCCAAAGCACAAAGATGCTGGGCGGATAAATAACCATACTTATCTTGAATAAGATGTAGAAACTCAATGAGAAGATTTTTTTGTCTGGGCTTGTCTTCTAAAAGAAATTTGACTTCGCTTAGAGCCTCATCTTCAAATTGGCGACCTTTAGGAGTACGACGCCCCTTGCCTTTGGCCGATTTCCAAACACCTTTATTTTGGTCTAAAGCCATTTAATTACTCCCCAGATCTTTATATTAAGTTTTATAATCAAAGTGAACTTTTTTAACACTTAAAAACGACCTTGAAACAGGTACATACGATAGATTGCCTTCGTCTTTTTAATTATAGCTATACTAGCCTTTGACTTTTTCAACTGGTAATTCACCGTCTCGAAATTCAATAATCAAATCAGTCAAATGCAAAGTTTTAGATTTATCTGTAATAACGCTGTCGCTTGATCTAATTATTGCATACCCTCTGTCCAAAGTCTGACGATACCCTAGTGTCTCTCTTAATCGATCAATTGACTGCAGTTTGGTTCCAAGGTCTTTTGCTATAATGTCATAAGCTTTTTTTAACCTAAATGATAAATCTTTAAGGTTTTTTTGCTCCTGTTGTATATCACGTTTCAAAGATAAACTCTCAATTCTTAAAAAGAATGAACTTAGAGTTTGTTTCTTCAAAACAATAAAATGAGCAAATAAATTTGTTAGTTGCCTCGATTGTAAATCGAATTTACTTCGCGAATTTTCCAAGCGCATAAATAAAGACGCTGGCTTGATACCAGTACTTATCTCAACCAGTCTACTTTTTTTCAACCTAACAGAAGAACTTAAAGACGTTGGCAACCTAGTACTTATCGAATCCAAGCGTTGAGTGGGCCCTTCTAATAGCCCAAATACTCTTGGTAGTGATCGAGAAAAATCCAGCAATCGTTGAGAACGGTTCGATAAAATCTGGCTAAGGGCTCTAGTCAGACGTGCTTCGTTGTTGTCCAGTAAAGCCAATAGTTCATGCCTCACAGGAACAGCCATTTCTGCCGCAGCTGAAGGGGTAGGAGCTCTAACGTCAGCAACATAATCAAGAAGCGTAGTATCCGTTTCATGACCTATTGCTGATATCAAAGGAATTGTCGATTTAAATGCCGATCTTACCACCAGTTCTTCATTAAAACCCCAGAGATCTTCTATCGAACCCCCTCCTCGAGCCACAATTATTAAATCAGGCGCAATCAGTGGGTTTTGTTTAGCCAAAGAGTTAAGTCCATCAATCGCTCGAGAAACTTCTTTAGCGCAATTTTCTCCTTGTACTGCAACTGGCCATAAAACTACTTTTCTAGGAAAACGATCGTTCAAACGATGTAAAATATCTTTGATAACGGCGCCAGATGGAGAGGTTACCACACCTATAATTTCAGGCAAATAGGGCAGTTGTATCTTATGTTCTGGTTCAAAGATCCCTTCAGCTTGAAACTGTTTTTTTCTTTTCTCCAACATGGCCATTAGAGCGCCAACGCCAGCAGGTCGTAAATCATCAATAATTATTTGATACTTAGATTGACCTCCGAAAGTAGTCACCCTTCCCCTGGCAACTACCTCCATACCTTCTTCAGGTCTTGTTATTAATTTATCAGCAACACCCTTCCAAATAACGCCAGCGATTACCGATTTTTCATCTTTCAAATCCAAATAAACGTGACCAGATCTAGGTGAACTTACACGGCCTATTTCACCTCTAATTCGAACATAAGAAAACTCATCTTCAACAAGCCTTTTAATAGCATTGGAAATCTCACTTACAGAAAACTCCGGCTCATTGATTCCTGCTATTTGATTTTCAAAAAGATCAGACATTAAAAACTCCTTATGAAAATTTAAACCCTGATGAGCACAAGAGCAATTAATTTCGGTTAACCTTGCCCAATCAATTGTTGTTGATTATTAAAATTTAGAAATCTTAAGGTGATTCAATTATGAATATAATGATATTAGGGAGTGGAGGCCGTGAACATTCTCTTGCCTGGGCTATCAAACAAAACCCCAAATGTGATAATATTTTCGTAGCACCAGGAAATGCGGGTATTTCTCAGATTGCAAAGTGTATAAGCATCGATATTCTTAACGCTACGCAAGTAGTACGCGCAGTAAAAGAGTACAATATCGACTTCGTTTTAATTGGCCCTGAAGCACCTTTAGCGAAAGGCGTTAGTGATATTTTGAAAAAAGAGGGGATTTTGACGTTTGGACCTTCTCAAGCATCTTCTCAATTGGAAGCAAGTAAAAAGTTTACAAAGGAAATCTGCGACGCCTCAGGAGCGCCAACTGCCGAATACAAAAGCTTTGACACGCTGGATCCAGCTATAAACTATATAAAAACCAAGAAAGTACCTTTGGTTATCAAAGCTGATGGGCTAGCTGCGGGAAAGGGTGTGACCGTAGCTACAGATATTAAGATGGCCCTATCTGCAGTTCATGAAATTTTTGGTGGTTCTTTTGGAAACGCTGGCGCAAGTGTTGTGATTGAAGAGTTTATGGAAGGCGAGGAAGCATCCCTTTTTGTTTTAGTGGATGGTGAAGAAATCTTACCTATTGGTACGGCACAAGATCATAAGCGGGTAGGAGATGGCGACACTGGATTAAATACGGGAGGTATGGGAGCTTATTCACCAGCACCAGTTTTAAACCAAGAGGTTTTAAATAAGACTATCGAAAGGATTGTACGCCCGACTATGCGCGAAATGGTTAGGCGAGGCATGCCATTTACAGGCGTTCTTTACGCAGGCCTTATGATAAAAGATTCCGATCCTCGTCTGGTTGAGTTTAATGTAAGATTTGGTGATCCCGAATGTCAGGTCTTAATGATGCGGTTAGGTGGGCAAATTTTAGATGCCTTGCTATCTACTGCAAAAGGTAAGCTAAGTGATGTAAAAATTAATTGGGCCAATGACCATTCTATAACAGTTGTTATGGCTAGTAATGGATATCCAGGTTCTTATGAAAAAGGAACAGAGATAGTTGGATTAGCTGATCTACCCTCCAATAGTAATTTTATGTGTTTCCATGCTGGAACAGTGGAAAAGAATGGGAAATTATTTGCAAACGGTGGACGTGTACTGAACATAACTACAAGAGCAGAAACCTTAATCGAAGCTCAAAAGAATTCATATGAGATTATCGAAAACATTGATTGGCCAGAAGGTTTTTACAGGAAAGATATTGGCTGGAGAGCGCTATGACCTTTAGATCAAAATTAGAATTATTAGCTTCAATACCACACATTAAAGAAGCACCAAAAAAAGAAACTTTAATTGAAAATCTATGCTTCCGACCGGAAAGAAACCAAAGAAGTTATCCTAATTTTTTAGAATTAACACCAAGTGATGGAATTAAAGGAGATCGATGGCGGGAAAGCCCTTGGTTGAGACTTTCAAATGGAGAGCCTGATCCTGGAATTCAAGTATCCATTTTATCTACTAGAGTTTGGAATGCGGTGAAATTTGGACCTGAAGTAATTCATCCAGGTGATACATTCATGTCTGATTTTGACACATCGGAAGAAAATTGCCCAGCTGGCACCATTCTGTCAGCTGGGGCTGCTAAACTTAAAGTATCAGGTATTTTTAACGAAGGCTGTGTTAAATGGAAGGTGCGCTACGGTGTAGATGCAAAAAACTGGATAACCTTAAAAGAAAATAAACCACTGCGATTACGAGGGTTATTATGCTCTATTGTTTCAGCGGGACAAATTCGAAATGGAGACTTACTTAAAAAGATCAGTTAATTTAGATCATACCAAATTAAATTTGTTTTTCAGGCAACTGAACGATCAATCCATCAAATTCATCAGTCACATGCATCTGACAAGTTAACCGTGATCGCTCCGGGTCTGGCTCATAAGCAAAATCCAACATGTCCTGTTCCATATCCTCACTTGGTGGAATCTTAGATACCCAGTCTGGATGAAGATAGACATGACAGGTGGAACATGCACAGGCGCCACCACAGTCTGCATCAATTCCTGGTATATTATTATCTCGAGCGCCTTCCATTACGGTCAAACCGTTTGACACCTCAACAACGTGCTGTGCTCCATTGTGCTCAATATAGGTAATTTTTGCCATTCTGCTCGTCCCTTATAATTCGTAAAACTCTTCTAATCAGCTAAATTTAATTCGACCATACCTTTTTGGAAATTATTAAAAGAATTTTTTAATATAATTAATATGTTCTACTTTTGTTCTTTCAATAGTGACCAAAAATAGAATATATTTAAAAAATGGAAAATACTCTATTAACATGGCCAAAGCCACCAAGTGCCTGCCCAGCATCTTTTCTAAATTACCCTCCACCTGGTACAATTGTTTGCGTTGCAGGATTAGTAATACTTAGGCAACGTCCTGGGACAGCAAAAGGTGTTATTTTTCTTACACTGGAAGATGAAACGGGAACGGTAAATATAGTAATCTGGCGGACTTTATATGAAAAATTTCGCCGTGCTATAATTTCTGGGCGGCTTTTAAGAGTAAAAGGGCGAGTTCAGAGTGAAAATTCAGTCATACATGTAATAGCTGAGTATGTTGAAGATATTTCATACATGCTCGATGAATTGCCAAAGTTAAACATGTAATTCAGCATTAATAAGAACTGGGAGCTCTACTCCCAGTCCTTTAAAATCAGTTAGTTAAATTTCAGTACTATAAACCGAGGTTGCCCATCTCTTCGAACCAATAGAAGAACAGACTGACGTCCCTCACTTTTTGCGCTAGCAACGAGTTCCTCTACCTCTTCGACAGAATTGACCGGCTTCTGGGCAACATCCGTAATTATATCACCTTTTCGCAAACCATTTTCATAAGCAGAAGACGATTCATCTACAGATATTATTATTAACCCAGAAGTGGCAGGTTCTATGCTAAATTCTTCTCGCAGGCTATCAGTTAGCTCGGACAGACCTACCCCATCAATAGCCTCTTCATTTGGCTTAGTCGGCTCTGGTGGTGTAACTTTAGCGTTAAGTTCCCTATTTGTAGGTCGCTGGCCAAGCTTAACACTTACCTTTATACGTTCACCTTGTCTGAGTACGATCACATCTACGTCTCTACCCACAGTGGTATCACCAACAATGCGAACCAGCTCACCTGAATTACCAACTCTTTTATTATCGAACATAACTATAACATCGGAAGGCAACAGACCTGCATCTTTAGATGGCCCTTCATATACTTCCAGAACGATTGAACCGCTTGGCTCCTCCATTCCCAAGGCATCAGCCATATCTTGATTAAGATCACCTATACTTACACCTAGCCAACCACGACGTACTTCTCCAAATTCTTTCAGCTGCTTAACAACTGGCTCAACCACGTTCGATGCCATTGAGAATCCGATGCCTATTGATCCACCATTTGGAGATAGAATAGCTGTGTTCACCCCTACTACTTCTCCATCCATGTTAAAAAGAGGTCCACCCGAATTTCCCCTATTAATAGCGGCATCAGTTTGTATGTAATCATCATAATTTCCAGACAACTCACGGTTGCGCGCAGAAATTATGCCGACAGAGACAGAAAACCCTTGACCAAGCGGGTTACCCATAGCCATGACCCAATCGCCAACCCGTGATATGTCACTATCACCAAATTCTACAAATTCTAGCGTTGTGTCTGAGTCAACTTTTAGTAGCGCTATATCTATATTCTCATCACTACCAATAACAATCGCATCACGAAAAGATCCATCGTTAAATTCTATTGATATCTCATCAGCTCCATTAATCACATGATGGTTCGTCACTATAAAGCCGTCACTACTGATGACAAAACCAGATCCAAGAGCGTTGGCGTTACGGGGTCTTTGACGGGGGTTATTTGGATTTTGAAAATCCCGAAACAACTCTTCGAAGGGACTACCTTCAGGCACAACGCCCTTGGGGGCCACTGGAGCCTTTACTTTGGTTGTAGTGGTTATATTCACCACTGAAGAACCAACATTCTCGACTAAATCAGCAAAACTTTCTGGAGCGCCGCTAGCATTTAAGACAATGGTTTGTAAAAAGAAACTCATAATCAAAAACAATGAAGTTAACATAAATTTTTGTGATTTTTTAAAATCTTCTATGGTCAAAGTTCGTGTGGTTTCAAAAAAAGAAATTTGTCGCATTTCGTCCTCAAGAATTCGTTTCGCCCTTACCCATTTACTTAGGACCACATTCAAAGTTTGCAATAACCTTTAGATCCAAAGTTTGCTCTTTTTAAATAAATTTAAATTGTTTTTATCAAGAGAAGAATCAAACCACCAGCGAGGGCCATACAAACGCCAACTAAACGGCGTTGTTCATTAGGCATTTCTTTTAAAGATAGTAACATCTTTTCTACAAAGTGAGGGGCCAGAACATAAACCAGCCCCTCAATTAACAACACCAATCCTAATCCATACAAGACTGCAGAGATCATTTGGCTCCTATTTCAGACTTAAAGTAATTGAAAAACTCTGAAGTCGGGGACATTACCATCGTCGAGTTTGAGCCCGTTATTGCTTTTTCATAGGCATTCAACGATCTATAAAACTCAAAAAATTCAGGGTCCTCTCCAAAAGCTACTGCAAAAATTGAATTTCGTTCAGCATCCGCTTCGCCTCGTATTATTTCAGACTCACGTTTAGCTTCCGACACAATCACAACTTGTTGTCTATCTGCCTGGGCGCGCACACGTTGTGCAGCTTCATTTCCTCTAGCAATTTCATCAGCCGCTTCTCTGTCTCTTTCTGCACGCATCCTGGCGAATGTCGCCTCTAAGTTTTGCCTGGGTAAGTCTGTCCTTTTTAAACGAACGTCAACAACTTCAATACCCATTTTTTCCGCTTCCAAAATTGCACCATTTCGTATTCTCAACATCAAAGCAAAACGATCCTGGCTCAGTATGTTATTAGATGAGACGGAACCCAAAATCTCACGAGTTTGAGAACTTAGTATTCGATCAAGCCTTGCACCAGCTATTGAAATTGCTGTATCACCTGATGCGCCTGTAACTTCTCGAAATTTATTAACGTCAATGATCCTGTATCGAGCAAAGGCATCAACAACGAGCCGCCGATCATCTAGTGGTGTAACCTCTAACGGGTCAATATCACGGCTTAGAATACGATCATCGTATCTAACTACATTTTGAATAACTGGAATTTTGAAAGACAAACCAGGGTCTTCTTTTGTTGCCACCACTCTACCGAACTGCAACACTAGAACTTTCTCCCGCTCATCAACAACGTATATTGAAGACATAGCACCGATAAAAATCAGAAAAACTGCGGCTAGTAATATTACCATTCTATTCATTATTTCGTCTCCTGCCGCAGTTGGTTCAAGGGAAGATACGGAACAACGCCGCTCCCACCTGCAGATTCATCAATGATTACTTTCTCAACATCGCTAAGAACTTTCTCCATGGTCTCTAAATAAAGACGTTTTCTCGTCACTTTTGGGGCTTTCTTGTATTCCGTTAAAACCGCCCCAAACCGACTTGCTTCACCTGTCGCTTCGTTGACAACTTGAGCTCTGTAAGCTTCAGCCTGTTCCCTAACCTGAGCAGCTTCTCCCCGAGCTTGAGCTAAGATACGGTTCGCATAAGCATCTGCTTCTTTTTCAAGTCTATCGCGTTGTTGTTCAGCTGCTTGAACCTCTCTGAAGCTATCGATAACTTGTTCAGGCGGGTCGGCCTTGTCAAAATTTACTCGGACCACATTGACACCACTATCGTAACTGTCGAGGGTATTTTGGATTAATAATTCCAAGCTATCGGAAATTGAGGCACGATCTCTGTTAAGAATAGGAGCAAGATCTGACTGAGCAATAATTTCTCGCATCGCCGACTCAGAAACAGCCCTAATCGTCGCTTGAGGCTCCCTTAGGTTAAAGAGAAATCGAGCTGGGTCATTAACGTTCCAAACAACTTGGAAATCGATATCAACAATATTTTCGTCACCGGTAAGCATCAACCCAGCATCGCCACCTCTTATACCAACCCCAATATCTTCAGTTTGCTCTCTATCTACAGGAACCACTTCAGCTCTCACAATCGGCCAGGGTGCAAAATTTAAACCTTCTTCCCCAGTTTCAACATATCTACCAAAAAATAATTCGACCGATTTTTCATAGTTTTGAACCTGGTATAAGCTGTTGAAGAGCCAAAATACTACCAAGCCTGCAGCTATCAAAAAATAACCACTGCGACCTAATCCGCCGCCGCCGCTTCCACGGCCTGAACCATTTGAGCCGCCGGAACCTCTACCTCCCATTAAGACACGAAGCTGTTCCTGACCCTTGCGAAGCATGTCGTCAATTTCAGGCGGTACTG